>DUFN01000001.1 GCA_013331935.1 Nanobdellota archaeon
GCCAGCCCGCAATTATAGGGATGCGAATAAACAGAAGCACTATGCTGTCTTGCAATTTCTGCGGTCTTATCTGTTGAGCCATCATCTACTACGCTTAGCACATAACTATACTGCGTGGCGCTCATTACTCTTTTTATATCTGCTAATACATTTCCCAATGTTTGTTCTTCATTGTATGCTGGTATTGATATTACTATTTTCATTTTAATTTGTATATGCTAATGCCCTCTGTAAATTCTTTAAACCTTTCTAAAGCTAATTCATGCTGACTTACAGCATAGTCTGCGCCGCGCGTCTCAACTGTCGGGTCTGCAAATAATATTTCGCGATTCAACCAAAAGCCGGCAATTGATGAATAATTTTTCTCTGCGCAAAGCACTTTTGCATTTTTTATATCGCGGTTGATGCAGTCCCTTGCGTCAAATAAAATTATTGATTTGCTATCCGCCATCCTGTCAAGCCAATGGCCTGCCTGCGCAGGCGCAGTACCCTGCCAATAAGTAGCAGAATTATAGTGGCTTATGGTATACGCAGACAAGCTGGCAAACATAAAAAAAACAATCACGAGCACTGCGATTTTTCTTGCGCAGGCATGGCTGAGTACAAAAAGCGATATTGCAAAAACGCTGAAAAGCATAACTGCAAAAATAACAGTCTTGGCCGCCATGCCTATTTTTAGCAAGCTAAGCAAAAACGAAAAAGCACCAAAAACAGCAAGAGATGTATTATTCGCTGGAAATAAACTGAAATAAACCAATTGCGATGCGATGACTAAGCTCACTATACATGCTATTAGAATGGGCTTGGATTGCCGGAATCCTTGTTTTAGTGCTATGAATCCACCTATCAGCAAAGGCACTACTGCCATGTCGGCATACCTGCCAATAGGCCTGCCCCCTAGCCAGGACAGCAGGGTGTGTGCTTTTATTGCTCCAACTGACGCCCTTTCTGCTAAAAATACAATAACGATTAGCACTAAAGCAGCAGTAAGCATCCATAACAAATCCTTTTTTTTAGAATAGAAAAAAACCACTGGCAGGATAACTGCGCCAGCCAGAAGAATGTATGCAAAGTATATTGCCAGCCAGGCAAAAAGAGCCGGCCATGACACGTGGTTGTAAAGCACAGTGGAGTAACTGCCAAGTACGCCTTGCGTGCTTGCACTGAAAACAACAGCGTTCCTGAGCGCCCATGCGCCATAAGTTAGCAAAGGAATTGCGAAGATGGCTAAAAAATTCCAGCTTCTTATTTTTCTAAACCACAAATATAACACCGCAAGCGCGGCGAGAATCAAAAGTACCAATCCGATTATTTTTGCCATTATGGCTAGTGCAATAAAAAGTCCAGCCAGAATACAATATTTTAATTTTTGCTGGTCGAATGATTTGTATAGAAAGTAAAATGCGCTTAAAAAAAGAAAGTAAAATACATTTTCCGCCATTACAAACTGCGAAAATGCGAAATTTGCCGGAAATACGGATACAATAAGCGCGGCCAAAATAGAATCTTTTCCGCTGAGTCTTTCTTTTGCCAGAAAATATGCTGGAAAAATAATCAGAGATGATATTAAGGCATTTATTACCTTCATAAAAAAATAAATTAACTGCATGTCTTTTGCAAAATAAGCTATTGAGATGAGAATTGGATAAAGCGGCGGATAAGAATTTGATAGAAGCCCGTGTATTGAAAATTCCTGATGGTAAAAAAAACTTCTGGCTAGCTTAGAATAAACATATTCGTCTGCAAACATTGTCGGCGACGGCACAAGCGCAGCTAATGCGCATTTAATAAGAAATATAACTACAAATACCAAAAGAATTATTTTTAAATGCTTATTCATTTTTAACTGCTTTGAAGAAGTTTTATAAGAGTTGCTGAGGCTAATCACGCAGTACTAGCCAGCGCATATGGTAAAATCAAAATACATCTTGTTCGCATTAATAGTGTTGTTAAGCGTATTTTCTATTGCAGTGCGCCCGGGCTATGCTGTTTTCTCAGGAGACCAAGAGATCTACATGCCTGCTATATATCGCACTCTTGGCATTGCAGAATATTCTGGCGACATATTACAAGGATTTGACCAAAGCAAGTATACGTTTTTTGATGAAATTGTTTCGCTACTAATAAAAACATTAAATATAAACGTGCTTTATGTGTTTGTGATTCTGACTTTAATTTTTAGATTTTTATTTTTTTACGCAGTCTACGCACTCGCGCGGTATTTTACGAATAATAAAGCATTTTCCATACTTGCAATGTTTTTATTTTCTCAGGATTTTTGGATTTACGGCAGCAGCACTGCACTGCTTGAAACAAGCCTGATTCCGCGCACCATTGCCCTGCCTTTGGCCTTGCTCGCACTGGCTTGCTTTCTAAACAAGCGCATTTTTATTGCTGGCTTGCTGGTTGCATCAAGCGCACTCATGCATCCAATAACTGCTATGCCTTTTATCTTGTTTTTTTATCTGCGCCCCGCAATTTCTTTTGTCAGAAAAACTAGAAACAAAGCACTTTGGCTGTTGGCTTTATTTGCACTGCCAATAGCTGCGGCACTAATACTGCTTTACTTTTTCCTGCCGACAAGAATTGATGCTGTGTGGGACAGCATAGTCCATGCCAGAGTGCCATACTTGCTAATCACTGCATGGCCTGCCTTTGCTTTTGCATACCTAGCGCTAAATACACTATTCTTGAAGATTAGCTTAGGCAAGGCATTCAAGAACTTGAATGAAAATTCAAAGAAATTGAACATTGTTTTATTATTAGCCGTACCAATTTTGCTGTTTATTTTGTCTTTTGTATTCGTAGATATTTTCAAGTTTCAGTTTATCGCGCAATTACAGCTTCACAGAGGCATGGTATTGTACAAAATGCTTAGCGTGCTGTTTTTTTCATACTATGCTTATTTAGAAATAAATTATACTCGCAATAACGCCCCGCACAAATTTGTATTTTTAGCGTTGATTGCTGGCTTGTTTGTAAAAGAATATGTTGTTTTTATTCTTCTGCCGCTGCTTTTGCTGGTTTGGCTTGAAAAGCGCAGTCTTCTCTCGCCAGATGCTTTTAACAAGGTATTAGTTGCGTATTTATTGGTTGCCGGCGCAGCATCATTCTGGCTGAATGCAGATTTGTTTAAGTATTATGTTATTGCGATTTCCCTTGCAATATTAATGGCTTTGATAATTTCTTTGAAACAAAAACCCGCCGCCATTAATGCAGTTTTACTTATTTTTATTTTAGCAAGCACTATTGTTTTTATGCCAAAATTTAGTGCTGCGCCGGAATATCATTCTGATAAAGAATTGATGGATGCCTGCTCCTGGATAAAAAACAACACTCCGAAAAACAGCATAATTATGTCAGAACCGTTCAGCAAGGTAAGCACACCCATTCGGCTTGATTGCCATCGCGCAGTCTTCTCATCAAAAAAAGACGGTGCGCAGGCCATATTCAGCAGGCCTTATGCGGTGGAATGGGCAAAACGAAATGACTTGCTAGCCAATCTGGCAGGTAGGCCAGATGCCATTACGGAGCTTTCTTCAGAGTATGCTATCGATTACGTTATCAGCAATTATAAAATAAACTGGACTTTGCCGATTGCGTATGAAAATTCAAAATATTTTATTTACAATGCAACCAGTAAATAGTTTTTTATATCTTTTCAAATGCGCTATACTATGAACATACTTTACTCTGCACCCGAAATAAACTTATCTGGTGGGCATGGCGGCTCAAGTCACGTTAGCGATGTATTAGCTTCGCTTGAGCATCTCGGGCACGAGATAAAACTCATAGATGCGCGCAAAGAAAATACAACACAGGCTTCAAAATTATATTCCTATCTTGTTGCGCCGTTCCTACGGACAATAAAACACTGTATCTTTAATGATGTTGATATAGTATACGAGCGAAATCGGATTTTTGGCGGCGGCGCAATACTGGCAGGCAACCTGTTCGGCAAGCCAAGCATACTTGAGCTGAACGAGCCAGCAGAGCTATCCTTCGAAGGCCTGCGCGGTACAGTGGCAAAATGGATTTTTAACAGAGTGAGCAAAAAAGCCACAGTAATAACTGGGACACACAATTCTTTTTTTAATTCGTTGCCAAAGGAAAAATGCCTGCTTATAACTTACGGCACAAATGCTGAAAAGTTCATCCCCCGCGAGCCTGATGCAGAATTAATTAAAAAATTCGGGCTCGTGCGCGGCAAAACAATATTGTATTGCGGAAGTTTCGCACCGTGGCATATGCTTGAAAACACGATTGTCGCAGCCAAAGATATAATTGCGCGCGATTCTGAAGTAAAATTCCTGCTTCTGGGCGTTGGCGGGCAGTTTGAACGCATAAAAACACTGATAAAAACATTAAAATTAGAAAATAACATTCTTCTTCCTGGAAAAATACCGCACACAGATATGTTTAGTTACATTAACAGTGCAGACATCTGCCTCGCGCTGTTTGACAGGAATTATGGGCCGTTTAAAAAGTATGATTATTTTTATTCGCCGATAAAAGTACATGAATACAAATCCTGCGCGAAGCCGATAATTGCCAGCAGTATCGGCAACCTCAAAACACTAGTGGCTGATGGCGTAAATGGCTTGCTCGTGAATGAGCAAAATCCGAAAGAAATTGCGGAAGCACTGCACAAACTACTAAATAATAAAAAATTATCCGCAGATATTTCCAAAGCCAATCGCGAAGATGTCTTGCAGAATTACGATTGGAATATAATAAATAGCAGAATTTTAGCAGCAATCAGCCGAAAGGCAGGCAATGCGGATGGTTTTTAACATTTTCTATAATTACTCATAATACTATGTTCGTAATAGTTACAGGCTGCGCTGGTTTTATAGGCTCACACATAACAGAAAAACTTCTCGAGCAAGGCCATCAAGTGCTCGGCGTAGACTGCTTTATAGATTATTATCCGCGCAAGGTAAAAGAAAATAATCTGAAACATTTTATTAATCACGAAAATTTTATATTCATACAAAAACACATAGAAGATATAACAAGCAAGGGCCTGCTTTTTAATAATTTACAGCAAGTAGATACAATATTCCACCTCGCCGCGCAGGCTGGCGTAAGGGGAAGCTGGGGAGATGAGTTCAGGCAATATACTGTGCATACTTTTGAAGCCACGCAAAAAATCCTGGAAGTTGCCAGAAAATTAAATGTCAAGAAGTTTATCTATGCCAGCTCGTCATCAGTTTACGGCAATTATCCAACGATGCCAATGCAAGAAGATTCGGGTTCAGACTTGTGGCCTGTGTCGCCTTATGGTGTTACTAAGTTAGCTGGTGAAAAATTGTGCAAATTGTATTTTGAAACGTACGGCCTGCCAACCGCAGTATTGCGCTATTTTACTATTTACGGCCCGCGCCAACGGCCAGACATGGGTTTCATGAAATTTATAGATTCTATTTTAAATGGCAAAGAAATAAAAGTTTACGGAGATGGAAATCAAACAAGGGATTTTACATTTATTACAGATGCCGTTGAAGCTACGCTCGCAGCTGCAAGTGCAAATCTGAAATATGAAACAATAAATGTTGCGGGAGGCGCGCGTGTAACTGTCAATGACGTGCTGAAAATACTGGAGGGTATTTCTGGCAAGCCAGCCAACAAAGTGCACATTGAAAAACAGCAAGGAGATGTTCAGCACACCTATGCCGATATTACGAAAGCAAAACGCTTGCTGAATTACAATCCAAAAGTAAATCTTGCACAAGGCCTTAAGGCACAGTTTGATTGGTATGTTAATGAGTATTTAAAAATCTAGATGCAATTTCAATATACTTCTTCGCAGAATTATCCCAGCTCAGCCCTTTGTCAAAAAGCATCTGCCTGCCATTCTTTCCCATTTTTTCTGCTGTTTCCGGCGTTTCCAGAATTTTATTTATCTTTTCTGCGATTTGTTCGGGGTTTTTTGGCTCAATCAAGTATCCATTAAAACCATCCTTCAGCAATTCAGGCGTGCCAGATACATTTGTTGCCACTACCGAAACTCCGCTGGCCATCGCTTCCAGAACAACATTTGGGAAACCCTCTGCCATGCTGGGCAAAATCAAAATATCGGATGCGCAGAGCCAGTCCGGCACTTCTGCTGGCAGTTTTGCACCAGTCAGCTGTGTAAATTCTTTTATTCCGAGTGTTTCAATTTGTTTTTCTATTTCTGCGCGCATAATGCCTTCCCCTATTAGCAGAAAATGCGTATTTTTATGCCCCATGATTATTTTCGGCATGGCACTAACTAGGTATTTTACACCCTTCCTCTCGATAAACCAGCCAATGTAAATAATTATCTTTTTATTTAGCGGCAAACCTAATTTCTTTCTCAGTTCTGTTTTATCTCCTGGCTTGAATCTGTCAGTATCAACGCCGTTTCGCACCACTGTTGTGTTTTTTATTCCGAGTTCATTTACTTTTTTAATCAAATCCTCATTGTTCGAAGTTATGTGATTACAGCAACGCATAACTGCAACTAATATTTTTTTGAAAACCGGATTTTTCAGCGACATGTTTACATCTGCCCCGCGTGTCGTAAGTATAACTGGCTTTTTGAAAAAGAAGCCTGCAAAAACTGCCACCATGCCTGCCAGCGCCCATTGCGCAAATATGACATCGTGGTTTTTTATTTCTCTAATTAACTTGAAAAACATACTCAACAGAAAAAAAGGCAGCTGGATGTATGAAAGAATGTTTTTTTCCATATTAGATGCCAGCCCCCCGCCGTCGGTAAGTGTCTGGAATTTTATTGGAAAATAAGTGAAGCGCTTAATTTTGACATTGCCGAAGCTTTCCTCGGACTGCCTGCTGATTTTATACTTCGGGCAAATCACTGTAACTTCTGCTAGTTTTGACATTGCTTTGGCCAGCTCTGCAATAAATTGGCTCTGGAAATGTCCTTCATACGCTGGGAAAGAGGTTGTTAGTATGCATGCTCGCATGAGAATACAAAAAAGATAAAAGTTTAAAGGGTTGCGTTAGTTAAATTAAACAATATCTTCTTCAGCAACCACGACAAAGTCACCGGACGCCATTACCGAACTGAAAGGTATCAGCATGTCGCCGTCCTTTGATTTTTCAAGCTCAAGGCCAAGTGCGTATGCTGTTGGCTGATTTAACACTAAGTAAATCAATTCGCCTGTCCTGATTTCAAACATCAAGTCACCGACAAGCCCGAATTTCTTGCCAGATTTTGATACTACGATTTTTCCAACCAATTGCCGTGAATATTTTTTTTCGTCTGCCATTGTTTTTCCTGGGATTTAGCCCCTCTATGATGGCAATAGCCCGTTTTGCTTAAATAAATACTTTTCTATACGTTTTTAAACAATTACCTTGCTCGGATGTCCCTAATGAGGCTGTCAATATGCGGCTTTATTTTATCTATTCCTGGGTTTGCGTCAATATAATGCTCTGCATTTGCGATTAAATCGCCTACTCCAAGCCGTAATTCTTCCCTATCGCGCATCCGAAACTCTAATTTTGATAAGGCTCCGAACCTCGCACGCTTTGTCTGCCTTTCAAGCCGAATATCTGGGCGGGCCAGCACAGCTATAATATGGAAATTCTCCCCGTATCTGTCCTTGAATGCCCTCGCTTCTTCTGTTGTCCGCAGGCCATCAATAATTATTGTTTTTGCTTTTGAGGCAGAAATCTGCTTTTCAACCCAATGAACAAGAGGAATCTCGCCGTATTCTGCCCAAATGTAAAGCGACGCCATTTCACTTGTTTCTTCGTTTGGAATAACACCCCTTGCTTTCAGAAAACCCCAGATAAAATCATGTGTTTTTACATGCGAAGCTTTGCTTTTTTCTGCTATGTATTCTGCAACGCTTGTCTTGCCTGCGGCGGGCATGCCTACCAAACCAATAATCGTTTTTGCGGCCATGTAGCTAATTTAGTTTTGAGTAATTTAAGCCTTTCTAGATACCAAGAGCAGACCGGCCCAAATAATACATGCCTTTCCCAAGGAAAATACCGCCAATTAGGTGCGAATTACCAATCAAATTGCCAGCCAGAAGGAAGAGACAGGCTCCTGCAACCAAATCCAGCGCGCCAGGCCATTCAAAAAAATACCCTGCCGAGGCGGAGCTTAGTATTGAGTATGCGCCTTTGAGAAGAATAATCAACGCCAACACCCATACAATTCCAGAAACTACCTTGAAAATCGCGGGGCTGTAGATAGCAGAGCCTGCCAGAACATCTAAAATGCTGAATACGACGAATAGCATGTTAACGAGCAGAAAAAAACATTTAAAACACTTTGCATCGCGCTTGAATAGCTATTCCAGCAAACCAATATTTATTTACTGCTGAAATTTTAGATTTTCATGAAAGNNCAAGGAGAAATTACAAAAATTTCTGTAACAACTGCAACTACTTTTATTGATTTGCAGGAAAATGAAACTACTGCTTCTGTTGTTTTGTTTGGAAGGCCATCAAAACCCCTGCAGGAAGGCGACATCGTCGCTGCAAAAGGGAAAGTTTCAGAATACAATGGTCTGCTCGAGCTTATTGCAGGCGAAGTTTACTGTGTAAAATGCTAGACATAATTCTCGCTCTGCTGATTGGTATTTTCTTTGGAATTATTACTGGAATTACGCCGGGGCTTCATGTAAACACAGTTGCGGCTTTGCTGTTGGCAGGCCTGCCAATGCTTACAGCGCATTTTTCTCTTCTTGCTCTTGGAGTATTTTTAATCGCGATGCTGATTTCCCACAGCTTTCACGACTACATTCCATCTATTTTTCTTGGNNGAGTACTTTGTTGTGCCGATTATTATTTCTTTAACTGTGTTTTTTATTTTGTCAGAGGCTGGCATGAAAAAAATAATCTGGGCGCTTGTCGTATTTCTGCTTTCCGGCATTTTGGGACTGCTGGCATTGAATAATCTGCCTTTGAAAGAGCCTTTGTTTCCATTGCTGGCTGGCCTGTTTGGCATTTCTGCATTATTATTAAGCACACAGAGCACAAATGTAATTCCGGAACAAAAATTCGATTCTAATTTTTACATTGGAAATGTTTTTATGCACATCAAGGGCGTGGTCTGCTCGGCGTTGATGAATGTCCTGCCCGCTCTTGGTTCTGCGCAGGCCACTATTCTTGCACAGGCTTTTTCCAAGAAACAGTCTGGCGAGGAATTTTTAGTAATAACTGGCGGAATCAGCACTGTTTCAGTTTTGTTTATTCTTACTACGTTATTTTTGATAAATAAAGCGCGTTCAGGTGTTATCGCGATAATGAAACAGTTTTTAGTCATTGGAAATTATGAATTTCTTGTTTTGATTGCTGCCAGTTTTGCGTCAGTTGGCTTTTCTGTTTTCCTCGTGATGATTTTGGGAAGATACTTTGCGAATAAAATCGGAAAGATAAAATACCGCGCGCTTTCTGTTGGAATAATTATTTTTATAATTGCTTTAGTTGGGGTGTTTTCAGGCTGGCTTGGCTGGCTTGTGCTTTCAGTGTCAACTGCGATTGGATTGATTGCCCCAAAGGTAGGAGTAAAAAGAATTCATGCAATGGGTTGCCTTGTGATTCCGGTGGTGGCTTATTTTCTCTAAACTTATTTGCTTTTCTTTGAGAATGCCTTGGTGCCTATGATTATCATCCCCATAGATAAAATTCCAATTACTAAATAACCCCAAGAAGGCATGACTTCTTTTGTAACTGTTTCTGTAACTATACCGCTGCAGTCAGCCTTACAATAATTTGGCAAAGCAGGATTATTACTTTCTGATGTTGCATGGCACACATTATCTCCGCAATATCTTCCATCACCTTGCGTTACGCATTTATGTGAACTTAAATCGCATACTTTACCGTCTGCGCAGA
>DUFN01000009.1 GCA_013331935.1 Nanobdellota archaeon
ATTCCCATGTTGTTTTAATAATTATGTCATTTATAAACATTGTGATACGTAACGCCTTTTGCTATCTCAAAATGTAATACTTATTATCAAGCATCTGATTATGTGCAATTAGGCAAATTAATTAAAAAAGAAAATAAAAAATAAACTAAAAATCCTATTTAGATGTTTCCTATTGCATTTCCAATCCGAAGCCGAGCGGAAAGCTCCGCTCGAGCGAGCCGAAGCTGTCTTCGCAGGCTCGACAGCTTAATTTTTTTAAAAAATAATAAAAAAATAAACTTAAAACTAATTTAAATATTCTCGATTGCCTTCGCTATCTGAGCCAGTATGTCTGGTTCTTTTGGCAGGCTTAGAGAATCTCTAAATCTTTTTTCACCGTCAGGCTGGAAAAATCCCTTGGATATTCCTACAAATTCGTTTTCGCCTTCTTCAGTCACTGCTATTTTTCGGGCAACTTCAATAAAGGAGTTGCGCCCAAATTTTATTTCTTCTGCTTTTATGGTTTTAAATTCTGGTCTTCCCATTTTTGTCTCCAATTTTGGTTCAAAAATAGAATAAGCGGAAACCGAAGTTTCTAGCGCATCCCATTTTTTCACCTATTGTTTTCTGTTGCGATGGTTCTAGAACACGCGAACACATGGTTCAGTATCTAGTGTTTTCGCATTTTAGATAGGTGCTTGCAATTTAAAAAGTTTGCCCTTGTTATTTTTGCTGTCAAGTGAATCAGAGAGTAGTTTTTTTACATCCATTGGCTTTTATGGCTGTTCGGGTAGGTGTATGATTCATCGCCATCTTGCTGAAATAGCGCGTAGTAAAGCATCCTCAGATAGCTGTCCATGCTGTAATTAATCAAGTGCGCCAGTAATTTTTCTTTTGTTATCGTATTAGTAGTTGTTCTGCCATCACCATCCTGCCAAAGGGCGCGAGACTTGGCGCCGATAAGGCGCTGTACCTGCTCTGTTAGTTCCCAGCAAAGGTTTACGCGTGCCTGCAGGCCTAAATTTTGGCTCTTATGAAAACTAGTTTCACCCAAGATTGTGCTTTGCAGTGATTTTATCCTGAGGACTTGCTGTTGTTTTTCTTCGGACGACCTTGCCATGCCAATATGCGGACTTAACCAGCTAAAAACCTTACGCATGGCTCTGGTGCATAAAGTTTATAAAACAAGCACATACTGCTGGCGCATGGGCGATGAACAATCACTAGCAGATAATTTGAAGCTTATTGACACCGCGCTTACAGGCAAATATCTAACATTAGAAGAGCTTGCCGCAAAAACGGGCAGGCCAGTAGAAGAAATTACCAGCGTTATTTTAACACCAGAAGGCCAAAGCAGATATCCCGATAAGTATGGGCGCGCAAGGCTTGGGCATGGCGGAGAAATAGTTTATTTCATAGCAAAGCAAATAGGAGCCGCAGAAGCCACTCTTCCGCGAATGCCATCGCCCGTAGAGCTGGCCCGCGAGGCGCTCGTTGGCAGATTAAAGGAATATGGCGCGCCACCTTACATTATCGAACTTGCAGGAAAAGGCAGGCTTAGGTCTGTTATGGATTATATGATAGAAGAGCGCGTCGCATTGATTGCCAGAAAAATGACTTTAGATAGTTTGGATAAAGCATTGCAAAAAGCAAGCGAATTTAATGGCAGGCCACAAGTTAAGTGGCAAATGTAATAGTAACTGTTCAAATCAACTGTCCTTTCATCGCGCTCTTCAGAATCTCTTTTTCAGCAGGCAGGTTCTTGGATTTGTAAGTCCTGTCCGGCGTATTTTTGTAAAACATCTGGATAAATGTTGCGCTGCTGTAACCTGCTGCCATGAGTTGTTGTGCTCCACTCGGCGTTGAGTAAACTACAAACGCGGCGTTGCCTGCTGAAAATGTTTCAGGCGTTCCTGATGCAGATGCCAGCGCCCGTTCGTAAAATGTTTTTGCATCTGCAGGATTGCTGAAAACTGATTTTGCTTCTGATAAAAATTCACTGCCGCCTCTTTTGAACCATGTTGTTGTCTGTGTTGCGCCGATTACCGCAAGTGTTTCAGTTGTGCTGCTCTCAATGCTCCATCCGCTCGGGAAGCCTGCGTTCACTGCCGGCGACTGCTGTGTTTGCTGCACTGCGCCTTGGCTTGTTTGTGCTGGCTGGCCTGCACATCCGGAAATCAAAACTATTGCAGTTAGAATCGCGAATAAAAATGTTACTTGTTTGGCCATGATTTTAACGATCGTTTCAAGTTTATATATTTTATGGAAAACGCGCTGCGCGTCCAGAGAGAATTGCGAGCAATTCTCTTGGCCAAGAAAAACTCTGCGAAGTTTTTCTTTGGTTTCCATTCCTCGAACCCGCCGAGCGGCGGGTTCAAGTTGTGCAATAGAAATAGATTTAAAGCTTAAGTTTTGGCTAAAACCATGGCGACATCAACGCAACCAGCAGGACAGCCGCAGGCACAGCCTACATGGCNNCCATTTAATTATACTGCCAAATTAAAAGGAGCAGATGAAACAGCAGTAAACAAAGCATATACTGCCATAGGAAGAGTTACTGTCGGCGCGTATGACAGATACCATGTGGCAGTCACATAATTAATTAAAATTTCTCGCATTGGTAAGATTTAATAAGTTTGAGTTTGTCATAAGAGTATGGGCAAAGTCAGAATCTTAGATTTAAGTAGTGCTCGCCAAATATCAAATCCAACAGGCCCTGCTATGGGCGAGCACATTGGTGCAGCAGTTAAAGATCTTGGCCAGTTGTTGGCTGACGAATTTGTTCTGCCACCAGACAAAGGCAGATTTTATTCATCTTATTGGCGAATGATTACGTTCGGCGACGGCAGTATGCATTTCGCAGACATACGATTTAAGCCGCCACACTGGTATAGTTTGTCGAAGACAGTTGTCACTTTAATGGGGCGCGATTGGGAAGATTCTGTTTTTATTGACGCGCGCTGTCTAGAGTTATTGGGCCCAATAAAACGTGCAGCAGACAAATTTGTAACCCTGCCAGGCACGCCGGATGTTAATATTTATGCATTTGGATGGGTCATACCGCCCCAGTATGTACAAGCAGGTAACAACCGGCGGGCAACTGCTTAAATAAAATCTTTTCCCTCAGCCAATTTCTTATTTGCTTTCTCAAACTTAATAGCATAGTCTTCCAATTTTTCTCCGTGGCTCTCTTTTGATCTCCTCTTTCTGATTTTTACGAACACTGGATGATTTGTTGCCTCGCCAATTACAAGTGCCTCACCAACTTTAAGGCTCGAAATTATTTCCAGCGTCTGCTGTGTGATTGATTCTGCGGATTTTTTTATGTGGTCTAAATCGTATGGGTTTGTCACTCTCAAAATAATCTGGGTGTTACACTGCGAGAGCGCGGTTGTGGACAGCTGGACAGGCCTCTGGGAAATCAAGCAGATGTTTGCGTAAAACTTTCTCCCCTCTCTTGCAAGGGTTTCAATTATTCCTCTGCTCAGCGCGTGTTCTGCTTTTGAACCTTCAGGGCAGAAGTTATGCGCCTCTTCTATTATTTCCAAGTACGGCGGAGCGGAATTTTTTCTCCGCAGATTAAATAATTTTCTGGAAATGTATGCGACAATCATCTGCTTCTGGCGCAAATCCAAAACATTTTTGAAATCCAAAATAGTTGCACAGCCTTGTTTCAGCAAGCCATCAAAATTTGGGTAGTCTGCCTCCCCAAAAATATCCATTGCTTTTATTTCGTGCATCCACGCTAACAAAGGCGCAGAAACATTTTCCTTCATCTCAGCGGACTCAACTGCGGAAATTATTTTGTCAACGTCAAATGTGCCGCTTCCCCGCAAGCCATCCATTATATTGTTCAGCTCGCGGACCTGTGTCGCGCTCATTGATGGGCAGAGCTGTGCAAAAACTTTTGCTGAAATGTTCGGCACGCCGATTTTTATTTCAGATGCGTCAATAACTTCAACTTTGTCTTTTAACAGTGGGTCTGAAATTAAACTCGAATATTCGCCATGGTTGTCAATTATCAGGACAGCAATCCTTCCCTGCTCGTTCGGGCGCAATAATAATTCTTCAACAAGGACAGAAACGGCATATGATTTTCCCGCGCCTGACATCGCGAGGACTGCAAGAT
This sequence comes from Nanobdellota archaeon, assembly GCA_013331935.1. Taxonomy (GTDB): domain Archaea; phylum Nanobdellota; class Nanobdellia; order UBA10117; family UBA10117; genus UBA10117; species UBA10117 sp10117u. The sequence goes on from DUFN01000009.1 coordinate 4,109, forward strand.
GTTTCTGCAGCATTTTTGTCATGTTGAATTTCGCTTTTAGTTCGTGCTGCTGAATTTCTCCGAGTTCAATTCCTTTTTCCTGATCGAGGCCGAGGAATTTATTTAGCATGCTGGTTTCAACTTCGTAAATTTCTGAGCCGGGGCTTGGCGGGAAGCTGGCACGCTGAAGCGAGCCGTCATTGGTGTAAGTCCCAAGGATTTTCGTTTCAGCAACAGTGTATTCCCACTCTTTCACAGGAAATGCTGAAAACATATCTGAGGACTTGCTGTATTCGTGCACAGAGCCTGCAGATTCAAAGTAACGGTTTGTTTTGAAAATATTCTGCACGGTGGCGATTGCTGTGCCTTCATTTGTTTTTACTGTGATGAACTGGCCACGCTTCACGCTGCCGCCATGTATTACAAAAGAAAATTCTGAAACTGACGGAGAATCTTCCGTTGCAATGACTGTGCCCAATTTTTGTTGCTCTTGCATGACATTGTCTTCATTTTGGAATTTATAAGAAATTGTGAAGTCAAGAATACTAATGCAACGGAAAGGCTTTTAAATATATTCTGCACAGCATGCCTATGGCGCAAGA
>DUFN01000034.1:0-226 GCA_013331935.1 Nanobdellota archaeon
TTGGTAGAGCGCGTCCTTGGTAACAGCAGCCTTTTCTTTCGCAAAAGAAAAGGCTCCTGGGGATCCAAAAGAAAGGCGGTGCGATTGAGAATCGCACAATTTGGGTTTCCAAGACAAAGAGGGCGAGGTCGCCGGTTCAATACTGATAGAGTCCGTAGCTAATAACGTATTTCGTTTGGTGAAATCCCGGTCGGAGGCACTTCAGAAACCCTTAAAAATCTATTTT
>DUFN01000034.1:278-5114 GCA_013331935.1 Nanobdellota archaeon
AGGCCTGCTTATTGGAACACCAACTCATGTGAAACGCCTACCTAATAATATTGTCAGGTCGGCCACAGCATATCGGTCTGTCCTGGACAAATTCAGCATGAGCGTTGATTTAAAAAGCCCGCCAACAGCCCATCTCGAATTCCGGCTGCGCGGCACAGAAATGCCTATTTTATCAGATTTCAGCTTAGATTTGTTAAAGTATAGTCCCGGACAAAGATCAGTAGCGTCAGACAGATACCAGAGGGGTAACGAGCCAGTGATTTAGGAAATGGCCAAAAAGAAGCATAGGTTTAAATAGCATTATTTGTTAGCTAAATAGTTCTTAGTTGTGGTGTAATATGATACAGTTCGTGAAAAAAATGTTCGGAAAGAAAGAAAAGACGCAGGAAAAGAAGGCAGAGCCAGCAAAGCAATCAGAAACAGCGCAGGCAGAAGAAACACATAGTTGCGGTTCTGGTGGCTGTGGCTCTGGCGGATGCGGATGCAGTTCTGCCAGTTCGGATAACTCCAGCGAATCAAACGAATCCAAAAGCTCTGGCGGCTGCGGTAGCGGATGCGGCTGCGGGCACTGATTTAGCCTGCGAAATTGATTTTTGTTTTCCCATTATTGGATAAGGCTTATTAACCAATTTCTAAACAAATAATCATGTGCGAGGAAAAAGGTAAAGCGAAAGCTATTTTCGCTAATCTTTTTCCTTCGGCTGTGGAGAGTTGAAATGCCTCAGGAAAAAGAGAACAAACTAGAGAAGCTGAAGAAGAATTATGAGCTGGCAAGAAAGAAGTACAAGCTCCCTGCTTTTGATGACATTGATGATGAATTTGAAATCAGAAAAATTGACCCTGATTTAAACATTGTCCGCGAGATAAGAAGAACAATCGGCTTCAGGCTCCAGGGGTTTGCAGATATTTTCGAAAGCATCCTTAACCCACAGCCAAGCTCTTTGCATTCAATGATAGAAACAAAAATTTTCGAAAAGCACGAGATAGAGCCATACTTTGCGCTTTATAAAAAAATGTGGGCGTTCATACATGAAGGGTTGTATGCCTGGCTTCAATCAGAGGAAAAAGAAGCAGAATACATCAACAAGATGTGGAAAGAATGGCCTGCGATAAAACCGCAGATGCGCAAGTTCTTCGGAAAACTCGAGGCAGGCTGGCAGAAGACTGAGAAAGAAAAGACAGANNCAGATGCAGAATATTTTAGTAGCTAGCTTAGATGAATTTGGCGTAACTGCGTATGTGGCTGGCAATATGCTAGATGCTCTGGCACTTGCAAGATTAAAAAAGTATGATTTTTACATAACTGATGGTTGTTACCCACTAGCGCCAGGCAAAGGTGCAGAAGAGGCATGCTTTAAATTCTACAAAGAATTGAAAAAAATACGCCCGGATGCAGAAGTGCTGTTAATTACTGGCCGTAATGATTTCGAAAGAGAAGCCAGAAAATTGGGAATGGATTTCCTGTCAAAAGCTGATTTCACAAAAAATTACAGAGACGTTTTTACTCGGCACTTTGGCCCGCACACCTAACGAAGCACTTATATAATATATTTACAAAACTAAATCATGGCCACAGTTATTGCATTAGTAGGCGACATCGGCTCAGGTAAGGGCGCAGCCGCAGATTATTTAGAACAAAGGTACCAACTGCACAAGCACACTGTTTCTGATTTTATAAGAAGCGAGGCGAGAGCCAGAAAAGTAAAACCAACCCGCGAGAATTTGGAAAAACTCTCAGCAGAACTTAGGGAAAGATTCGGAAAACAATATTTTATAAAAAAAGTAATCGCAAAAATTGAATCAGATAGGGATAAAAGATGCGTTATTGACGGAGTCAGGCTGGCCTCTGATGTTTCTTACCTGCGAAGGCATTTCGGAAATAAAGTAAAAGTTGTTTTCATAACTGCAAGCCTCAGGACAAGATTTGAGCGGATGAAAGCGCGGGGCAGGCCAGGCGATCCCGCCTTCTGGGAGCAATTTCTCCTTCTGGAAGAAAAAGAAGAGCATGAATTCCATTTAAGCAGGGTTTTCAGGCTGGCGGATTACACAATCAGGAATGAAGGCAAGTTAAGTGAGTTGCATAACAATTTAGATGTGCTTATTGAAAAATATATTCCCAAATAAACTATTCTTTTTATATTAGTTAATTTTTACAGCTGCATGGCCGGAGGTAAGTGGCATTTAGTGGACTTGGAAAACACAAGACATAGTTATAATTTTCGCGTGGCGGGGGAAAGCGAAACATACTACGGCATAGAGCGGTTGCATGATGGGGAGATTGTACAAAAACTTGAGCTGCTGAAGCTTGCGCCGCACATAAAATTATTTATCGGCCTGATGAGCACGCCAGGCGCCGGAAAAAGTTCTGTTGCAAAACTTCTGGAGCAGAAAGGCGCATATGTAGCCACATCACACGGAAAAGTTTCTTCTGCTCTGGAAGCAATGGGCTGTGACGAGTTTAACGAAAGGGATGCCTTGCAGGGCCTCGGAAGCTACATGGGCGCTAATTACCCAACAACTTGGGTAAATATGTTAATCGAAGAATTTAATGTCCAGCAAAAAGAGGTTGTTGTCTGGGACGGCGTTAGGTTTCCGCATGATGTTGTTTTGCCGAGGATTGCGGCAGGCGGCATTTACGCGGCAAATGAAACAGGGCATTATCTTGATGTAAAAAGCAAAGGAAGATTTGAAAGCGTCTTGGTTGATGCTGATGAGCGCATCCGGGCAGAGCGTTCGCGAAAAAGAGGCAGGCCAGGCGATCCAAAAGGGCTTGCAGATTTTTACAGGCAGGACTTTAATGATAGGCGTGTATTTATGTTTGATGTCACGCGTGGCATGGCAGAGCATACGATACAAAATAACGGCACTGATGAAGAACTGGCCGGCAAGGTTAACGAACTTTGGCGTGATTTNNATTTACGCACGAGCCACAACAGTATTTAAGTTTTAGCAGCACATATATTTAATATAAATGCCGTGCAGAATGAGTGGGGTTGCGAGGATTTGCATCCGAACTAGTTCGGCTGGTAAAGTCAAACCAGTTCGACTTTGAACCTCGATCGCACGCTGTTTTTCAGTTTTTGGGAATCAAGCAGAGCGAGATTCCCTCGCTTCTTTCTTNNCAGAAGAAAGAAAAGGCTGCTGTCCCAAAGCGCGAGTCCTAGCCAAGTTAGACTACAACCCCACGTTATCAGGTGTGTTTTTGTATTTAAAAACGTTGGCGAAGGTTTAAAAAGTAATGCTTGATGCCAAGTGCATGGAAGATTTAGTTGGGAAGATTTTAGGAAGTATTGGTATTTTGGTTGTGCCAAGCGAGAAGAAATTGGAAAAACGGTTTTCCTACCCAAGCGAAGTGCAATTGTCCGTCAGCATATACGCCACAGGTGTATGGAAGCGCGACAAGGAAGTTACTGTGCGATTAACATCCAGAGTAAATTTGTTCCAGAGACAGCCAGAGCTTAAGCAAATGTTTTCACCGCTTGCGCCATTTAAAGAAGTAGGTATTTTCTACGCGCCGCAGGAACTTAGTGCAGAAGTATTTTCTGCCGGCATGAATAGCTTGTCTGCGGATTTCAGAACCGGTAAACAACCACCTCTTGGATGTGTTTCTTTTTCAACGCATAAACAACACCCCTTGGTGGAAAGCGATGTCGATGAGTTGCCAGAAAACTGGGTTTATGTTCGGGCACCTGACTCGGAAGATTTCAAAGGCCAACTAATGGGCCTTGGTGCGGATTTACAGCAATTAATTGGTTTTCAAACATTGAAAGAAGCCGAAGCTGTGCAAAAAATTAATGAAGCTATCTGGAGCGGAAAGGTGCCGCTAGAAAACCTTGAAGGTTATTGCATGCGCAGAGCTGCGTTTTTTCCGAAATATAGGTTTCTGCCAGCCACAGAGGCGAGCAAACTTTTGGCAGAAGGCAAACAAGGATTACGTGGCACTTTAACTGTGGGCGAAAAAGTTTTAACACCTAAAAGTGATTTTGCTTACAAAACGGACCTTAATACTAGGGAAGCAAAGGAAAGAGAAGCGTCCAGAATTGCTGATATTTTTGGCTTTTTTAAGCAAATACCTAGCGTAAAAATAAATAATTATGGATTTCTTGTTGCGACGCATGAAAACACTAATAGCCTTCCTTCTGCTGGCAGAACGAGCTATGTGCGACCAGGCAGCCGTTCTGGCTTAATTTGGTGCGTAAATAGAAGTGGCGGTCCTCGAGACTTGTCTGCACGTGACGCAGAAATTGTATTCGCGCCAATATCAACAAACGACAGCCAGCAATACAGGCAGGTTGCAAATCAACTTCTGGCAGCATATGGCGTTGATTTTAAGTGATTATTTGTAACCACTCCTCCCGTGAAAACAACCTTTATATATCGCTATCCAGTATAGTTAATGTGAATAAAATGGCCACAAATTTAAAAATGCATGAGCACTTCGGGCTGCTTCTGGTATTCCTGGGCGCGACCTGGCTGGGCTTCGGCTTGTACGGCACGCTCTTAGCTGCCAATAGGTTGCTGCTCGCGAATGTGCCTCTAATAGCTGGAAAAGAACTGCTGATATTCCCAATATTTTACGGGCTCGGAGCGTTAATGCTGGTTTTCGGCAAAATCGAGCTGAGAGAAGCCTTGCCCGGCAAAAACAGGCGGAGGTAAAATGGCAAGAAAGAACTTTATAAGCAATATCCGCAGCGAGTTGCGGCTGACACCAAGAGTTGAGTATGGAATTAAGGAATTCCTGCAAGGCGCAATTGTCGGATTTATAATTGGGTTCATAGTTGCAACTCAGTTAGTTTAATTTTCTTTTTCTAACTATTTTTTTAAAGTTAAGTTTTT
>DUFN01000034.1:5170-5345 GCA_013331935.1 Nanobdellota archaeon
GGCTCCCAGGCACCCAAAGAAAAACACGGCAGATAAACTGCCAAACGGTGCTTGCGCCTAAGAAACTCCCTCTGGGCTCACTCTTGTTCTTTAGATAGCTTTTTATTTGGAATTTTAAAAATAATTTTGCGGGCTGGTAGTTCAACCCGGATAGCAGCCCATTTCTTTTCCAAAA
>DUFN01000006.1 GCA_013331935.1 Nanobdellota archaeon
GCAATGAACCTATAAGTTTTTCCCACATCTCTTTTGTTTGCGCCCGTGATTTTGCAGATTTCGTTTAATGAACGTGGCAGATTAAATCGCCTTGCAGAAATATAAACTGCGCCAACTACGACAGACTCCATTGACCTTCCGCGGACAAGTGTCTTTCTCACGGCAAGATTATATATTCGCGCAGCTTCTTCTTCAATTGATGAAGGAATATTCAGCAGAGAGCATACTCTTTTCAACTCAATAAGCGCGTATTTCAGGTTTCGCTCTAAAGATGTGGAAGACCTGTTGTGCCACTGCCGTAATCTCAGCATCTTTCTTCTCTGTGCGCCCGGAAGATTGTAAATTTCAGAAGATGAGCCTATCTGTGTGCCAGTGCCCATGTCTGCTTTTGTGAAAGTAGCCGGAGCGCCTGCACGCCTTCTGTCAGTATCGCCGTCCTCGAAATCGCGCCATTCTGCGCCAGTATCAACATGGTTTTCGTCGAGAACAAAACCGCAGGCCTTGCATGTTATTTCGCCGCGCTTTTCATCAACTGTTAGATTTATAGAATTGCACTCAGGGCACCTTTTGACCATTTCAACCATTTTTTATCACCTATTAGACTTATGAAAAAATGGCAAGCCATTTTTCCATTCTCGAACCTCAGTAACTACGAGTTCGAGTTAACTAGAGTTTATTAACTAGTCAGCGATTGTTTTATAAAACTTTGTGGTATTTGTTGTTTATATTGATATGTTTCTATTTGTTCTGCGCCGTGCGATTTTGATTTTCAAAACTACGCAAGCTTTATAATAATTTTGTAAAAATTATTTCAAAAACGCGTTTAAATGTTTTTGTTTGCGCAAATACATACTTCACAAACTATTTTAACTACTTGTGCGAATTGCTTTCATGGATAAGGCCAGCGCGATTAGGAAAGCAGGAAAGATAAATTCAGAGGCTCTTGTTGAAACTATTCGCCGTTTTAGAGATTTCAAAACAGAAAAAGATATTTCCGGTTTTTTAAATAAGCAAATTAAAAAAAGAAAAGCAAAATTAGCTTTTCCGACAATTATTGCATCTGGAAAAAATGCATTTGAACTGCATCACAAGCCGACAAGGTCAAAAATTAAAAAAGGATTTCTGCTTTTTGATTTCGGCGCAAATGTTGGAGGCTGGTGTTCTGACTTTTCAAGAACTTTTTTTGTCGGAGCGCCGTCAAAGAAAGAAAAACAATTGTATAAAATAGTTCGTACGGCGCAGGAAAGGTGCATTCGCATGTTAAAATCAGGAATTATTACATCTAATATTGACCACGCAGGCGTTATTGGGCTTGGAAAGTATTCTCCGACACTGAAACATGCGATCGGCCATGGAGTTGGCAGAAAAGTGCATGACAAGCCAGCCATCTATTCGCGGGCCTGCGATGTCCTGAAAGCAGGAGATGTTATTGCCATAGAGCCAGGCATTTATATTAAAAATAAATTAGGAATAAGAATTGAAGACACTGTTTTGATTAAGAAGAACGGCCACGAAGTGCTGACTAAGTTTCCGAAGAAGCTGATTTGCTTAAAATAGTTTGCACGAATTAATCATTAGGAACTAAATCGCAGAAATAAAACCTGTTGTCACGAAGGACTTTCTCACCAATGAAAAAGCTAATTTGTTTTCGGAATATTGGCCCGTCATAAACAAACGAGTGGAACTCTCCATTTTCTCCGCAAGGGTCGCACGATGGGGGCAGGCTTGCAAGGAAGTTTTCGTCAAATTTCTGTCCAGCAAACGAGCCATCAAGCATCGTGGAGTCAACACAGGTTACTACCGCCTTAAAACCCAGATCTATGAATTTTTTAGCCAGCAAATTGGTGTTTTGCTTCCAAAGCGGAAAAACCCCGCGCATATTGAGCCGAGAGAGTTTTTCTTCGCGGTATTTTTTTAAGTCCTCGAGGAAAATGTCGCCGAAGGCAACAGAGCTTACGCCACGCGATTTGTACTTTAAAAGAAGTTCACGCATCCGCGATTCATAAATCTCGTTTGAAGCGTCTTTTGGTATTAGAACGCGTTCTAAATTTAAACCAAGCGATTGCACCTGTTTTTCAAGCAGAGAAACCCTTACGCCATGCATACTTATTCTATCATAGTCTTCTGTTATTGTTGTTAATAATGCACTGACTTCATAGCCTTGCTTTTGGAGTTCGTAAAGTGCCAGTGAGCTGTCCTTGCCGCCGCTCCACGAAAGAATTATTTTCTCAGCCACTTATTGTTGTTTATAGCATGCCTTAGAAAACTTTTGGTTACTTTGCCATTAAAACAGCATTAACCAAGCCATCCAACCGCAACCAGAGAAAAACTCTGCGGAGTTTTTCTTGGCCAAGAAAAATTGCAATGCAATTTTTCTCTGGAATCAGTTGACACTTTTGTCGTATTCAGCGAAGCTGAATACAACGCATTACTTAGCAACTAAAACAGCGTTAACCATGCCATCCCGTGTTGGCCTGCTTGTAACCCTTGCCAGCCCGTCATCTGTCTCAACAATTGCGCCTTTTGTAATAATATTCATTCTAACGAAGTGCCTGTTTGCAGGGTTTTCCTTGACTGTTAAAACTTTTACTTTCTTGAACTTGCCTTTTCCCATCATTAAGTTGGCATGGCTGATTGCAATTACCTGAGTAATCTGCGAGCCGCCTCTCGTTCTCTTTTCGCGCGTTACTGTTTTTTCAGAAACTTTTGGATTGGCTGGGTCTGCCCCTATCTCAGAAGCCCGTTTTACCTTGTCTGGCCAGAANNGCATGCCACGAGTATGGCTTGAGGAAGGATTGGCGCAAACGTTTCAGGTTTCAGCGGGTGCAAATCTAGAGCTTACGTTAATTGATGCTGCCGCAAAAAGACTCATAGATAGAGCGAGAGTTAGATTGGCCGATGAATATACTACAATGTATCCAACTATGCAGGGAAAAAGGCAGGACGAGCCAGCACTTTTGGAAATCGGCGATGCGCTGAAGAATGATGGCTTGCACCNNCAATAGCCGGCCGCCAAAAAACACATATATGGCGCCGGACGAAGATGAAGGCGGAAGGCGCAGAATTATCATACCAGCATCTCGATAGAACTGAAGCTGATTACTTTGGCGAGTTAAAGCGGTGCTTCGCTAACAGTAAGGTTTATATATGATTTTGAATTCGCTTTAACATTCAGCATTGCTGATTAGGACATGAAATGGATCCAGAAAGACCTTTAGACGCGTTAAACGCAGCAAGGAACAAAAGAGTATTAGTTGAATTGAAAAGCAAGCACCAGATTGTTGGCATCTTGAAGGCATTTGATATTCACATAAACACAGTTTTGGACGATGCAGAGGAAAGGGACGAAAGCGGAAAGACAATGAGGAAATTAGGGCAGGTTTTCATCCGCGGCGACATGATTGTCATAATCAGCCCGTCTGCTTAATAAAAAATGTCAAAAGGAACGCCATCAAAGGGAAAGAGAAGCGGGAAACGCAACCACATACCTTGCAGAAGGTGTGGCAAGTCTAGCTACCACATGCAGAAGAAACGGTGTTCCCATTGCGGCTACCCGGATGCCAAGCTTAGAAAATATAGTTGGTTGCAAAAGCCTTACGGGAAGAGATAGTTTGGTATTATTTTTAATTATGTTGTGTTAAGCTTTGCTTAACACGACCGGCGCGTCAACCGAGCTTTCGATTGTATGCGATAAGATAATTCTTTACCATCTTGGCGAATTATTTAGAAAAAAATAGATAAAAATACTCAGAGTCAAGCTATTAAGGTAACTGGATGATTCTTGACTTTGCGAATGCTAGACGTATTTTAAAATTGTACTGCGCAGGGTTTGTTTTTAAAAAACACCATTGCGTAATGTTTGATGTAGTGCGTTCTTTCAAGCCAAATTTAAGTTTATGGTATCGTTACTCGTAAATTATGCATTAAGTGCTAGCGAGAATACATTTATAATTAGTAATTAGAAGCGGCGATGCGAAGAAGTTATAACTTGGCGCAAACCTTATAAGATATGCCAATAGATTTAGAAACTATGGTGCGCAATGCAGAAAATAATAAACCAAGAAGACTGATATTAGCAGCATTACCCTATATAAATAATGTTCCCCACCTAGGACACATAGTTGGATCTCATTTGCCCGCAGATATATTTGCAAGGTACTGTAGACTAAAAGGATATGAAACAGTTTTTATCGGCGGGACTGACGAAAATGGTTCAAGTTCGGAGATAGCCGCTTTTAAATTAGGCGTGCCTTTTGAAGAGTTCTCAGATAGATTACATCAAGAACATAGGAAAATTTATGATTTGTTTGGAATTTCTTATGATAATTTTTCAAGAACTACAAATCCAATGCACCACGAAACGGTTAGAGATTTCTTCAAAGTAATACATGATCGGGGTTTTATTGAAAAAGGAACAATGA
>DUFN01000007.1 GCA_013331935.1 Nanobdellota archaeon
TTATTTTTGCCATTTTTTCCTCCAATTGTTTATTTAATTATATAGAAAAATATTGAAATCTTTTGCGTAGTTTCTAAAATAAATTCAACTACATGAATCTTTTACATTACTTTCTCAAAAAGGGAAAGTCAATGAAAGTGAACGTGAATGTGATTATTCGGTATAATCTCAGTACTTTTCTACACGAAAAGTACGATTATGGGGTTTTTAAGATTTTGGGTTCCAAAATCTTACTACCTATGGCTTCCTCTCCAACGAATGCAATTCCTTTCTTCAGATGCGTTTCACAAAGAAACCATCGCAGAAAGCATTATTTTCTTTCAAGAGAGTGTAACTCCTTTCTTCTTCCTAGGTTTTCATATAAAACCTTGAGTTTTTCTCTTATTTCAGCTCTTTCTGATTCAGTTATCCTCATTTCCAAAAGCTTCTCGTAAATTTGCATTGCATTCGTTCTTTTCATGTTTTTTTCAATTCTTCCGATAATTTCCTCTTTTGAAAGCTCTTTTTCTGCTTCAGGCTTGTTTGGATTATTTATATCCAAATTATAATTCTTCTTCTGAATATCTGCAAGAGAGACTTTCCAGCAATGCTGCTTAAACTTTTCATCATCCCTGTTATTCCACCAATGTTTTTCCAGTTCAAATTCTTCATGTCGCATAGGCTTGGTTTTGTTATATGTTTTGTATCCTTCTGGCAAAGGATGTTCAAAATACCAAACCTCTTTTGTTGGCGCGCCTTTTTCAAAGAATAATAGGTTAGTTCTTATTCCCGTATACGGATTAAATACTCCATTAGGTAATCTAACTATCGTGTGGAGATTAAATTCGCTCAAGAGTTTTTCCTTTATTCTTGTTTTAACGCCTTCACCGAATAAGAAACCATCCGGCAGAACTATTCCGCATTTACCATCATCTCGCAAAAGCTTCATTATTAGAATTAGAAAGAGATCTGCGGTTTCTCTAGTCCTAAATTCTGATGGAAAATTATTCTCAATTCCTTCTTCTTCAGCTCCGCCAAAAGGCGGATTTGTTACAACAACATTAACTTTATCTTTATCAGTATAATCTATTATCGGTCTGGATAAAGAATTATCATGTCGTATATTAGGAACTTCGATATCATGCAAAATCATATTAGTCATACATAAAAGGTGCGGAAGCGGTTTCTTTTCGATACCTCTTAATGTTTTTTCTAAAATCTTCTCGTTTTCAATATTTTTTATACTTTTCTTCAAATGATTTAATACAGAAATTAAGAAACCGCCTGTTCCGCAGGCAGGATCTAAAACAATATCCCCTAATTTCGGATTAATCATATCGACAATAAACTGCGTAACCGGTCGCGGCGTATAGAACTCTCCAGCACTACCTGCACTTTGCAGTTCTTTAAGAATTGTTTCATAAATATCATTAAACATATGTCTATCTTCTGTTGTTGTAAAATCAAGTTCGTTTATTTTGTTTATAACTTGCCTTACCAAAATCCCATTTTTCATATAATTGTAAGCATCTTCAAATACTTGCTTAATGATGTAACCTCTTTTATCAGAATTTTCATCTAATTCTAAATTTTTTAGAGTCTTGAAGAGTTTGTTATTAACGAAATCCAGAAGTTCGTCCCCCGTAATACCTTCTGGATTAGTGGCCCAATTTTGCCACCTTATCTCTTTAGGTAACGGACTTTTATAATTCTCATCTTCCGCTCCTCTTTCTTGCTCCATTGCATCAAAGACTTTCAAAAATATCATCCAAACCAGCTGAGAAACTCGTTGGGCATCACCATCTACGCCTGCGTCTTTTCGCATTATATCCCTGACCGATTTTATCGTATTTCCGAGCGCCATAATATTGTTTATTGTTTTGAGTGTCCTTTTAACCTTTTCTTGCAGCTATGCCTATCTATCCACTACTCCTCAGTCCGCCCCATCCCTCATCTTTCACGATGCCAAGAAACCCTTGCCGACCAAAACCTTTAAATACACGAGGTTTTGTATATGCACTAATACTGGTGCAGGCCAGCGTGGAATAAAATGCCAACGTTTACAGTTTCAATTCCAACAGATTTGAAGGAAAAGATAGATAGGCATCCCGAGATAAACTGGCCGGAGTATCTTAAGCAGAAGTTTGGAGTTAGGATAAACGAACTGAAAAAGTTCAAAAAATCAAGACGCAATCTGAACGCGGTTCAGCTGCGCCTCGCGGCAAAGCCGCTACGGAAATGACGTCCGTAACATTATCTGTATCGGAAGAAGTTAAGACCGAGTTAAAACAATTTCAGTGGGTAAATTGGAGCGAGGTCGCAAGGGAAGAAATAACAAAGAAACTAATATTTGAAAATTATATAAGAACTGGCACTTTGACAGATAAAGAGTGGGAATTTTGCAAAAAGATTGGCTGGCACCCGGTTGACGAACTGCCATTAAAAGAAGAATTTAGGAAAGAATTAGAAAAAAGAAAAAAAGAAAAATCTATTCGCGTAAAGTCCGTTTCCGATATATTTAAGAATATTAAATAGGATTTTAGTGGATGTACGCTATAAATATAAAGCCGTCCTGTCAGAGAGATATTGAAAAACGTTGCAAGAAAAACCCAGTTTTGCGCGAAGCCTTAGAAAAGAAGATGAATGAAATTGTGCAAAACCCCCGGCATTATAAACCATTAGAACATGATCTTGCAGGCGAAAGGCGGGTCCACATAATGAAAAGCTTCGTTCTGAAATTTGAAATCGATGAGATTAGCAAAGTGGTTGAATTTATTTTCTTTGGGCATCACGATGATGCTTATAAAAGATAGTAATATGCTGTTGGGCTGGCGCCTCACTTACGTAATCAAGGAGTTTAATCTCTGCCAGACAGTTACACACATATTAAAATAATAAATCCCATTATGTATCAAAGGAGGTAATCATGGCAAAACTAAATGAAAAACAGACAGCATTCGGATTGGGAAGTTTCGCTGCAGTAATTCATATACTGTGGGCGCTGGTGGTTTTATCTGGAAATGGACCTTGGCTCGTAAACTGGATCACTGGACTGCATTTCCTGAACACATCAGTGACTGTACTGCCTTTTGACTGGATGACTGCGATAACACTTATTATAGTGACGTTTATCGTTGGCTACTTGTTGGGCTGGCTGTTTGCATGCACCTGGAATTGGTCTCTCAAGCAGAAAAGGTATTTCTGATTCCAAGCCATGAGACAAGATGCATCTGAGAAATCTCAGGTTGCTTTTTTATTTTTTAAAATATCTTCCAGCAACCTTGCAACCTCGTTAAGCATGTGTTTTTCGCTTCGGCCGTCTTTTAATGGTATCTGGATTGAAAATAATACCTTTCCTTCACCCTGCCAGAGCTGAATATCAACAGGCCTCCAGACGCTGACATCTTTGTAAAGTGCTTTTATGAGATACCCGCCACCTACTTGCTTTGGCGGTTCAGCTAAGTTGTAATCTTGGGCGGGGCTTGCCAGCCTTTCTGCCACAGCTTCCAGCGAAAGCGTAGTTTTAAGCGCATACCTGCTTTTAACAAAAGTGCCAAGGGCATCCATAAGATAATTAAAAACACAAGGCTTAAAATCTCTCGCAATTTTTCCAAAACATGGGTAACCCTATAACGCCGCTGAATTACAAACTATCGCTTGATGTGGATATGAAGTATTTCAGGTATTTCGGCGAGGAAACTATCACGATCGAACTCAAAGAGCCTACAGATAAGATTATTTTGAATTCAGTCGGCTTAGAAATCACAAGGTGCAAGATAACTGCAAACGGCGATACAATAACGCCGAAACACCAGTTAGATAAAGAGAAAGAAGAATTGGTTTTACAGTTTGAGAAAAAAATCGAGGTAGGCTCGCATGAATTGTATATTTCCTTTGAAGGGCAGCTTCTTGACGGTTTGGCTGGCTTTTACAAAAGCAAAAATATTACAAAAGATGGAGAAATAAAATACATAGCAACAACGCAGTTCGAGCCTGCCGATGCAAGAAGATGCTTCCCATGCTTTGATGCGCCGGACATGAAAGCAGTTTTTGAAATTTCAATCACAGCGGACAAAAAGTTCGAAGTAATTTCAAACATGCCTGCCTTGGAAACAACAAGCATAGATAAGGCGAGGCAGACTGTGAGATTCCAGCAAACGCCGAAAATGTCAACATATTTGGTTTACTTCGGAATCGGGGAGTTTGAATATTCTGAAGACAAATACAAAGGCATTGCAGTAAGATTTGTATGTACGAAAGGAAAAAAGAAATTCGGCGCATTTGCGATTGACTGCACAAAAAAGTTTTTGGAATATTATGAAAATTATTTTGGAGTGCCGTATCCACTACCGAAGATTGACCTGATTGCCCTACCTGATTTTTCATCCGGCGCAATGGAAAATTGGGGCGCCATAACTTTCAGGGAAGCTGGCCTGATTTACGATGCTAAAAACACATCAACAGTGAGAAAGCAGTACATTGCAGAAGTTGTTGCACACGAGCTGGCTCACATGTGGTTCGGCAATCTTGTGACGATGAAATGGTGGAATGACTTGTGGCTGAATGAGAGCTTTGCCACATGGATGGCAATAAAAGTTGTGGCGCACCACTACCCAGAGTGGGAATTCTGGAATCAATTCCTCAGCGGAGATACTGCATCTGCCCTGGCGCTTGATTCTCTTGGCACATCACACCCGATTGATGCTGATGTTAAAACACCGCATGAAGTAAATGAAATTTTTGACAAGATTTCCTATGACAAAGGAGCAAGCCTCCTGAGAATGCTGGAAACTTTTTTAGGAGAAGAAGTTTTCAGGTCAGGCCTGCAAAAGTATATTTCAACTCATAAGTATTCCAACACAACAGCAGGCGACTTGTGGGCTGCTCTTGAGGACTGCTCAAAAATCCCTGTCGCGAAGATAATGGATTCATGGCTGAAGCAGACAGGCTATCCAATTATTGATGTGAAACTTGAAGGGCAGAAATTAGTTTTATCGCAGAAAAGATTTTTGCTGGAGCAAAATAAAGATGATAAGGGTATTTGGGAAATTCCTATGACTATAGTCACAGACTATGGCGAAGAGATTTCAGTTTTGATGGAAGAGAAGAAAAAAGAAATAAAATTAAAACAAAAAGCGAATTGGGTAAAATTAAACCACGGGCAGGCAGGTTTTTACCGCGCAAAGTATGATAAAAAAGTTTTGGAAGCCTTGAAAACGCAGATAAAAGAGAAAAAATTAGGCGTGCAAGACAGGTGGGGCTTGCAAAATGATTTATGGGCTGCTGCAAAGGCCTGCGAAATTCCAGCATCAGAATATTTTGATTTTATAAGTGCATATGAGTCTGACGATGAATTTATCATCTGCCAGGATATTGCAGGCAGGCTTGCAGGCATTTACAACATGGCGCACGGAAGGCTTCAGGAATCTGCAAAGAAGCACGGGATTGAATACTGCTCAAAGATTTTTGCAGGCATTGGCTGGGAAAAGAAGAAAAAGGAAAAAGAAAATACGGCAATACTCCGAAGCCAGATGATTTCTGCGCTCGGATTGTTCGGAGAAAAATCTGTTTTATCCGATGGGCTGAAGAGATTTGAGGCATTCATGAAGGACGGCGCTCTGAATCCAGATTTAAGAGGCGCTGTTTATTCCCTGGTGGCTCTGCAGGGCGATTCAAAGACTTATGAAATATTCACAGGTTTATTTGAAAAAGAAGAACAGGTTGAAGAAAAGCTTAGATTTTTAGGCGTGCTGGGCAGGTTCCGGCAAAAGGAATTAGTTCAGAAAGCACTGGATTATTCTCTAAGCAGTGCTGTGCGAAGCCAAGACCTGTTTTATATCACTGGCAGGGTTGGCGCTAACAGGCATGCCATTGATTTGCTATGGCCGTGGATAAAAAATAATTTCACTGAGCTGAAAAAAAGGTTCGGCGAGGGTCACAGCGTCAGCCTGTTAGGGCACATAATCGAAGACCTGGACGGCTTGACAAGGCTTGAAGATGAAAAAGATATAAAAGCCTTCTTTGAGAGGAATAAAGTTGACGGAATCGCCATGAAGCTTGCCCAGTTGTTAGAAACAATCAGAATCAACCACCGGTTTTTGGAGAAAAATGATGGTGTTAGACCATAATACGTATGCAGAATCATGGACAGACGTAATAACCAAGGCAACGCCTCTGTTCAAAGATTATTATGAAAAAGAAAAAGAATTTTTCCTAAAAATTGATTTGGCAGGCAAAACTGTTTTGGACGTTGGATGTGGTGAAGGAAGATTTACAAACTTATTAGCAAAAAAAAGCAAAGAAGTTGTTGGCATAGATATAAACGAAAGTGAACTTGAAGTTGCAAAAAAAGCAAATGCAGATTTAAAAAATGTAACGTTTTTTCATGAAAATTGCCTCAAAATGCACTTTGCTGATTCTTTTTTTGATTATGTTTTCGCGCCGGATTTAATTGCGAATCTAGCCGACAAAAAAGTTTCTGCAATTAAAGAAATGGTGCGGGTTGCAAAACAAAATGGAAAGATTTTTATCACTGCGTATTCTGAAAATGCTCTGGCAGATAGAATAAAAAGTTACATCGCCGCAAAAGTGCCTTATCACATAATTGATGAAAAGAAAGGTTTTGTTTTACTAGATTTGGGCGCAGATGTCCTGAATCATCCATCAGAGCAGTTCTCAAAGCAAGACTTGATGGAATTATGCCAGCAAGCCGGCCAGACAAAAGTCACAGTCCAGCCTTTGAATAAAATAGCTTATGTTTGTGTCATTGATGTACAGAAATAACTTGAACCCGCCGCTCGGCGCTAACGCAAAGTAGGGCTTTGCGGAATGGAAAAATTTGTAGGATTTTTTCATATTCCCCGTACTACGCGAGAAAAATCTGCGGATTTTCCATCACCAAGAAAATTGTTGCACAATTTTCTCTGGAAGTCCGTGGTTTTAACAGCGCCTCGCTTAAAATGGCGGGTTCAAGGAATGGAAAATGCGCGCTTCATCCCACGCCCTAAAGGGCGGAGTTTTCGCGCATTTTTCATAAACTTAATTAACCCTAATTTCGCAATATATTCATGGTATTCGGCTGGTTTCAAAAGAAAAGCCCTGAGAAAACATTACAGTCTATTGACCCTATCTGCAAGATGTTAGTAAATGAAAACACAAGCATGAAAAGCGAACACGCTGGCAAGGCGTACTACTTCTGCTCTGAGGCATGCAAGCAACAGTTTGATAAAAATCCTGCGCAATTTAAGAATTGATATTCTTACCAACAATAAACTTAATTAAGCTATCTTTCAATATTATTTCATGGCAGTTGACCCAATCTGCGGCATGCAAGTCGATGAAAAGACAGCTACAATTACAAAAACAGTGAATGGGAAAAAATACTATTTCTGCTCAAGCAACTGCCTTGCTGCATTTGAAGCGCCTGAAAAAGACTTCGCAAACCTGAAAAGAATACTTATGCTGAGTGCAGGCCTTACAATCGTAATCCTGCTCTTGATGTTCGCAGTAAACGTGCCTTATGAAAATTACATCTTATTAGTCCTTGCATCTATTGTGCAGTTTTACCCAGGGTTTAGGTATTACAAAGGCATGCTCGATGCGTTTAAGGCAAAGACTGCTAATATGGACACGCTTGTTGCAATCGGCACGTCAGCTGCATGGGCGTACAGCGTTTATGGATTATTTACAAATTCAAATTCATTGTATTTTGACACATCTGCGCTGATAATTACTTTTATTCTGCTTGGAAAATTCCTCGAAGATGTTGCAAAAGGCAGGGCATCGCAGGCCCTCAAGAAGCTGATGGACTTGACGCCGAGGACTGCAATTGTGGTGCGGGCGCAGGGAGAAGTCGAGATTCCTGTTTCTGAAATAAAAACAGAAGACATCTGCATTGTCAAGCCAGGAGAAAAGATTCCGACAGATGGAATAGTTATTTTTGGGCACAGCGAAGTTGATGAATCAATTATCACAGGCGAATCAATGCCAGTTTCAAAATCAATCGGCGATAAAGTCATTGGCGGGACAATAAACAAAAGCGAATTGCTGAAAATCAAAGCAACAAAAGTCGGCCAGGACACCTTGCTTGCGCAGATTGTTGAGCTGGTAAGTAGCGCGCACATGTCAAAAGTCCCAGTGCAGAGGCTTGCAGACCAGGTTTCAGGTTATTTTGTTCCGGCAGTTATTTTTGTTGCAATTGCTTCTGGATTTTACTGGCACTATGCCAGCGCAAATATTACATTTGTATTAACTGTGGCTGTTTCTGTTTTGATAATCGCCTGCCCGTGCGCATTAGGGCTTGCCACGCCAACTGCACTGCTTCTTGGAATAGGAAAAGGGGCAGAGGCAGGCATCCTGATTCGGAACGGAGAGGCTCTTGAGTCTGCAGGAAAAGTTGACACTGTTATTTTCGACAAGACCGGAACTATTACAGAAGGCAGGCCAGAGGTCACAGGACTGCACTTAATGCAGATAGAGAAACCATTATTTTTGAAATATGCTGTTATTGCAGAAAAGGGCTCTTCGCATCCGATCGCAAAAGCAATAGTTGATTATTCAGATATTCGTTTGGAAAAGCACAAAGAAGCAGAATCACACCAGATAATTCCGGGCAAAGGCGTGAAAGCAAAATTTCAGAATGCATATATTCTTGTTGGCAACAAGGCACTGCTAAAAGACGAGAATATTTCAATTGACGGGTTTGAGTATGAAATTCATGATTTGGAAATGCAGGGGCAGACAGTTGTTTTGGTGGCGTACAACCATAAATTTATCGGCGCAGTTTCAATTGCAGATAAATTAAAGAAAGAAGCAAGGTCTGCTGTCGAATCGCTGAAGAAGCAAGGTATAGATGTTTATATGATTACGGGCGATAATGAAAAAGTTGCTTCGCATATTGCACGGGAAGCAGGCATTATTAATATTTTCGCGCAGGCCCTTCCGCAGGACAAGCTGAAGAAAATAAAAGAACTGCAATCACACGGAGCTGTTGTGGCAATGGTCGGCGATGGTGTGAATGACGGGCCAGCCTTAGCTGCTGCGGATGTGGGGATTGCTGTTGGCGCAGGGACTGATATTGCAAAAGAATCCGGAGGAATTGTCCTGATTAAATCAGACATGCGCGATGTTATCTCCGCAATAAAACTCAGCAAGTACATCATGGCAAAAGTGAAGCAAAATCTTTTCTGGGCCTTCTTTTACAATGTTGCGGCCATTCCGATTGCTGCGGGGGTTTTGTACCCGATCACAGGCACGCTTCTAAATCCTGCAATAGCTGCGCTGGCCATGGCTTTTTCATCTGTAAGTGTTGTGGCTAATTCTTTGCTGATTAAGAATTTTAAAGTGCGCAAATAAATATATTTGATAAGTGCTATCATCTATTAGCAGTATTGCCTTGAATTTAAAAAACCTTATAAACTGTTCTGATGCTACTTTTTAACATGGCAGAGCTTACAGAAGTCATAGAAGTGCTGGCAGGCCTGTGCGAGGACGGCGCAGTCTCCAAAGGCGTGAAAGAAGCCCTGCAGGAAATCAACACAGGGTTTGCCTGTGCCGCGCCAGAAGAAATAAGCATGAAAGTTGATGCTGCACTGGGAAAATTAGAAGACCTGTCAATCGATCCAAACCTTTCTGCGGATGTCCGGACAAGGCTGTGGAATCTTACTTGTATTTTAGAGACCTTGCAGAACGGCAAAAAATAATTAATTTTTCAGCATGTTTAAGCTATCAAGTACTCCTGTTAATTCCTGTTCTAAAGTCAGCAAATCAGAGCGCAGGTGCAGATTATAAGGGCAAGTTCTGTAGCTGAAATCTTGCATACCGAATCTTTTGCCCAACTCTTTGGCTTTTTCACACTCGTCTTTTTCGCGCGTATCCAAGTAGTCCATTTTTTTTCTAAGTTCTTCCAGCGATAGCGTTGTTTGAAATTGGCGCAAAGCGCGCACTTCCAAGGGGGCATCAACAAATACGCCAAGCAACGGAAATTTTAAGACCGCATAATGAAATCTGCTGTCAAATACAACTCCTTGTCCGGAATTTAGATATTCTTCAGTTTTTTTTAAAGCAAGCCTGTCTGCTTCAAGGTTTTCTTCAATTGTTGTGCTTGCCCAATATGCCTGAAAGGTTGGAAAGCGCGCCTTATCTGCTGATTCGTATAGCCCTCTGAAAATAATGCCGACTGAATACCGAGGCCAGCCTGTGCGCTCTGAAATGATTTTCGCAAGAGCAGTCTTGCCAGAGCCAGGAGGGCCGGACAGCCGGACACCGCTGAATCGCCGGCGAGTGGCATGCTGAAGAATTTGTTCAGCAATAGATAAGGGATTTAATTCAACAACTCCAGTAGCCATGCGAAGGTTTTTTTTCAGAAGTTAATAAATAATTGTTTTGAATAATAAACAGTTTGGCTGAAAAATTAAAATATCTGCGTACAAATAACTTGAACCCGCCGCTTGCGGATTTCAAGGAATGGAAAACGCTGTGCGTTTTTCATAAAAATATTTTGTAAAATTTTCTGCACAAAACAAAAACTTATAAACTCTTTTACAAATAAAAAGCTAAGGAGCGAAAGCATATGAGTTATAAGCTAGGCGATACTGTTGTTTATAATTTATTAGGTACGTGGTACAGCGGTATTGTGCATGGTATTAATGGTCCGCAATTATTAATCCAGCCAACAGACAGCAGAATTAGTGGTCTGCCAATTAGCGTTGATACTAAGTGTGTTTTTGTGATGCCAAAAGAGCTTCTTAATAGAGCAACACTAGAAGAGCTATTACTGGCGCACGAAATCTATGTGCGAGAAACAACGAAATATGGTCCGCCACTTGAGTCTTTTGCAGGCCTGCCAGGTGCCGAACCCCGCCCATCTGCTTAATTTTCCTATTTAATACATAATAGAAATCTTTATTAAGAACTGTAGGGACAGCGAAGTAGCAAACGATATCGCAATCGGTAATCGCATAACGCTATTCGCTCCGAATGGCGCACACCGAACACCGAACAGCGAGTAAGGAGCTAAAATGGCAATTTGGGGCGATTTGAAAAAAAAGATGGGTTCTGTTTTCACGACAGACGATGTTCCCGAGATGGGAGAGGATTATGTTGAACTTGCAGCCGACTTAAAAGATTCTAAGGCAAAGGTTACTATAAAACCGCACACCTTGAATAAATTTGATGATATCCGCGGTGTTTTGAACGCTATAAGGGAAGGCACCACTATCAGCATATTGAATATTGCACCTTTGAAGGAAAAGGATATTACAGAATTAAAACGCGCAATTGACAAAATCAAGAAAACTGTTGAGGCAAATGACGGCGACATCGCAGGCTTCGGTGAGAACTGGCTTGTTGTAACGCCAAGCTTTGCAAGGGTTGACAGGGGACTGCCGACAGACAAGCCGCCTGCAGCGCCATCACCAGACCAAGAAACCGGCAGGGCAGAAGATATTTAATTTTTAATCATCTGATTTTTGTTTATTTTTAGGATTAGTTCCGTTGTTGTTCAACTTTACTACGAGTGCCTGATNNCAAAACCAAATCTGCCAGCGTACTGATGCCGTTGTTTTTTTCATTCAGCATTACAAGGCGCCTGCGCAGTTCGCCTGTTGCATAATCCAATAGCTTTTGTGTTTTTACTTTTTCAAAAAGTTCTGCCGGAATGTACAGTGATGGCTCCACAGGCCATGCCGGTCCGCGGTGTGCCAACTGGACAGCCTGCGCGATAGTACTGGCCTGCTCTTGTGTCAGTATTGGATATTGTTCTGCCATGGGAAATCAAACAAAACTAATAACTAATATAAAACCTTTGTGATAGCCATCAAATACATATCTGAAACCATTGGCATACATTTCCGCGAAAAAAAGGCAAGCTTGAAAAAATAATTGAGGCTGCAAACAAATTTGTGCCAGCGTTGTTCGCCGAACAAGGCGGTTGTTATAGTTTAAATTTAGACAGCCCTCGCCTGCAGGAAATAATCAGAGAAGATGAACTCGCAATATAATCACTTTATTACAATAGTTACGTGACTATAGTAAGACTATAGTCATTCAGCTTTTCTAGTTTGTGTCAGATATTTTCCCAAGTCGCTGCCTAGTTGTGTTAATGCCATTGCATACCCGTCTTTGTCCTTATTCATGCTTACCAAACCCTGATGCCTAAGTAAATCTAAGTATGCTAATGTTGTGGCGTAGTCGCCAATGTGGGACGCATTTGCTATGTGCGGCAGCAGGGCAGGCCTGCCAGATTCTTGCACCTTTTTATACATAACCTGGATCAAATTTGAGAACGTTTTTCTTTGCGAGACAAATATCTCCAAGCCGTCCATTGCGAATGCATAGTGGACGCCATTATTATTTATTTTTAGGATTTGGCCGCACCCTTCTGCTAAGTTTATTTTCTTGCACAAACTGTCTAAAATATCTTTAGCAGTTCCACTTAAGTCAAGCCCCATATTCTTGCGGACCAGCGGCATTACATCGCGCACAACGGTAACGTATCTTTTTTGATTAGTGCATAATTCATAAACCGCATTTAACATACCTTCTTGTTCTTGAGTCAAAAGCCCGCGCAGGCCTTTTGGATCTAAAGTATCGCTCCAGCCATCCACAATTGCCTGCAAGTCTTGTTCTGATGTCATGTGCCTGCGTTAAAGATAAGGCTTAAAACCATTTCTGTGCTGTAATCAGAAGATAGAGTACTGAAGACGTACAAATTTAATCAAATCAGCAACTACTAATCAAGGAACACTAATGCTTTTATTAGCCAAATTTCAGAAATACATGTGAACCAAATGGCAATGGATGCGAATGAAATAATATTATGGGCAACAATATTCGGCCTCCTGATTGGAATTATATGGAGTCTGAAATATATTGTCATAATAGACCGAAGAATCGAAAAAATTGAAGAGCACGTGGAACACTTAGTGCACAAAGTTGAAAAAGAAGAGCGCGCCATACTAAGGCACAAAAGATAATTGCCTAAATGAAAAATAATTCTGTTCATTACATACATCCAACAGGCCTGGCATTCGGACTTACAGCAGGCATCATATATTCCTTATGCGCGGCGATTGTTGCAGTGTGGCCTGCACAGTCTGTCAGTTTTTTCAGCAGTTGGTTTCATGGCATTGATTTGACAAAAATTACAGCAGCACAGGATATTACTGCAGGCTCTTTTGCAGTCGGCTTGGTTTCAATAATATTGTTTGCGTACATTACTGGTGCAGTGTATGCCTGGGCTTACAATGCCTGCACATACCACTGCAAAAAGTTGGGCTGGATTTAACAATAAAAGCAATCCTTTTAAACTATGATTTCAAATTAAAAACATGGCCATGGATTTCAATTTAATCTCAATTGTTATTTTCTATTCACTGATTGCATTATACTTATTTATAAAAAGAAAAAAGATAAAACAGGAATATGGCATTTTCTTTCTTTACAGGACTCAGAGATTTACAAAGGTTATGCGGTGGATTGCAGGCCTCTGCCCCAAGTTCTGGCGCTGGTTTGGCTATGCCTCAGTTCCGATTGGCTTTGCAGGAATGTTTGCGATTTTTGCGTATCTCGCTTTTGCAGTCTTCAAGATTTTCACATCGCCTGCTGCAGCGCCCAGCGTAAGCTTGGTAATACCCGGCGTAAGAATCCCCGGCTCAATCTTTGTTCCATTCTGGTATGGCATCATTGCGCTGTTTTTTGTAATAGTTGTCCACGAAGGCATGCACGGTGTCGTGTCAGAAGCATGGAAATTAAAATTAAA
>DUFN01000026.1 GCA_013331935.1 Nanobdellota archaeon
ACAAACAACCTAAATCTATCCTTCCCTCCAATCTTATTGGATTGTAACCCAGTCCACATGTTGCGCTATCTTCGCTTTGCGCGATAGCACTAAGCGCGTACAAACAACCTAAATCTATCCTTTCCTTCTAATTCATCCAAAATCCTCTGTATTATGACTTTCTTTGGATCAGATATTGCCGAAACTCTATTCTTTACATCCTCAAGGCTGGCAAAAGGAGCTTTCTGCCTTTCTTCAAGCAATACTATTGAGTGCTTCTTTCCTATGCCTGGCAGTAATTCCAGCTGGTGCGTTCTAAGTGACAAAGGCCCTGCCTTATTGTAGAACTCGACAAACCTGGCTTCATCATCATTCACGAGCTTTTCTATGACTGGCATGAGTGTTGACTTGGCAGTCTGGGTCAGCCTGTCCATCATCAGGGCGCTTTTGATGTAGCCGATTTTGTCCCTTTTGCCTTCGCCGATATAAACTTCATCGTGTGGTTTTAGGGAAACGCCTTCGAAAGGCACTAATTCCAAAAGCGTGAAGAATCCTTTACCCATGGCCTGAACGACTGGCTCTTTTCTGTGCAATGGGCGGGGATCGTCAGCATAACCGTGCTGCAAGAAGTCCAGGACTACGGCGTATTCCTCTCGCTGTCTTGGTTTCTGCGTGGTTTGCATTTTCTTCCCCGTTAATTGACATTTTTTACTCTGTATTCTAACAGGTATAGATTAATAAACCTTTTTAATGAGAATTTATTTCCTAAAAGTATTGCAAATTTCTATAATTTTGACAAATTGTTCAGGGCTTAGGTTTGTCTTGGAGCCTGCAAAAACCGATTTCAGCTCTGATAAGTCCTGCGGTAAAATATCAACAATCTGTATAATCTGCTCCTGATTTAATGTAACTATGTCCAAAGCTCTTAATTCAGCTTCTAGCTTATCTGCCTGCTCTTCTTTTAGCCTCGCATGGTCTTTGGAATAATCAATTAGCTTGTTTTGGATTTCCGCGCGTTCCTCTTTCTTGCCGAGCTTCTGCAGGGTTTTCGCTAAGGCAGACAAGTGCAATGCTTCTTTCTTTAATATTTCGTGTTTCATCTTACTATCCTTATGTGAATCGGCGCAGATAAAAGTGTTTTCCTTACTCCGCCGTCCATTATTTCGACTTTGAATGCCTTGCCCTGCTTTCCAATAACTGTTCCGCATCTCCCTTTGAATCGCGGATGCGGAGTTGCAGAATGGTAGGACGGCTCTTGATCTATGCTGACTTTATCGCCTATTTTGAACTCGTGCAGGGCTGCGGTGATGCTGAATTTCCCTCTAGTACGAGGATTTTTAGACATAGTCCTTCTTGTCTTGCATCTGAATCCGCCACCCATGTTTTAAGGCTAAGGTGCATAGTTTTTAAGGTTTTGCTTTGACGGTATTAAAAATCACATTGGCATTTGCGGCAATTTCCCGCCAAGCATCTTTTGCAATTTTTTCATCTGTTTCGGATTGCCCATGACTTTCATGACCTTTTTCATCTGGGTATATTGTTTTAATAAATCGCGGACATCCTGCTCTGGCCTGCCCGCCCCTTTTGCAATCCTCTCAATCCTTCTGCCAGAAATTACATCTGGGTTGTCCTTCTCGTGAGGCGTCATTGAATCCATAACGAATTTCCAGACTTTCATCTTTTCTTCCTGAACGCCCAGCAGTTCTTTTGGAATGCTGGCCTGCCCCATTCCAGGAATCATATTCATAATCTGTGATAAAGGCCCCATTTTTTTCATTGCTTCGAGTTGTTCGTATAAGTCTGTAAGAGAAACATCACCTTTCATTATTTTCTTTCCGAGTTTTTCAGCCTGCTCTTCGGAAATTGCATCCTTCGCTTTTTCCAGCAGTGTTTCCAAATCGCCCATGCCCAATAATCTGGAAACAAAATTCTTCGGCTTGAATTCTTCAAGGTCTTCGATGTGCTCGCCATGCCCGATGAATTTTACTTTTGCACTTGTTGCAGCACAGGCAGTCAGTGCGCCTCCGCCTTTTGCTGTGCCGTCAAGTTTTGTAACAATAACTCCATTAACGCCGGCTGCTTCGTGGAACGCTTCGGCTTGTTTCCGCGCAGCTTGCCCGATATCACCGGAGATTACTAATAATACATGTTCTGGTTTGATTGAGTCACGCACATTTTTAATTTCAGAAATTAATTCTTTATTCAAAGCATCACGCCCCGATGAATCAAAAATCACAACATCAAACCTTTCAAAATCAGGCTCGAATTTTTTAATTATTTTGAGCGGGTCTTTTTCATCTTTTATTCCGTAAAAAGGAACTTTTACTTTTTCAGCAATCTGCATGAGCTGTTCATGAGCTGCAGGCCTCCAGACATCCAGCTGGACTAAGGCAGGCTTCTGCCCCTGCTTTTTGAAATACTTTGCTAATTTTCCAGCAGTTGTTGTTTTTCCAGAGCCGTATAAGCCTACTAATAAAATCCTGGAGGGCTTTGTTTTTGTTTCAAGTTTTCCAATATCTGCGCCCAGGAATTTTGTCAATTCTTCAAAAACTATGTTGATTGTATGCTCCCTTGCAGTTAAAGTTTTTGCTGACTTTTCAGACAATGCGCGCTTCCGGATAGATTCAGCTATTTTTGAAGCCAGCTCAGTATTAACATCTGCGCTGATTAGGGCTTTCCTTATTTCTGAAACAAGCGTATCGATTAATTTTGGGTCTATCAGCGACGCCCGAAACACTCTTTGCAGGGCAGTCTTCAGCGAGTCTGACAGCTTTTCAAGGACCATAGTTTTTCATGATTATTGATACTTTTAAAGTTTAGCACAGGTAGGTTTTTAAATATGAATTTGATTTGGCAAACATGGGTGAATTACCATATTCGTTGCAGCGCGTGGCAAAAGCAGTAGCTACAAGAGAAAGTGAAGGCAGTTCTAGCCTGAGCATCCAACAATACCAACTGCTTCTAGAACAATTTCGCCTCGGAAATTATTTTGATAAGGTTTGCGTCAGATTAATCCCTGGGCGCAAGCCAGTCCCATTAGCACAATATTTGTCGGAGCACAGAGAGGAATTATGGGGTAATTATGTTTCAGGAAAAGTGCAGTGGGCTACAACTACGTTGCTCGTTGATTTTGACAGTGAAATAAAAATAGTGCCGCCACAGTGGGCGAGCGAACTAATTTTAAGTGCGCTTAGAAATTTTAGAAGCCAACAAAACCTCGAAGAAACCCTGGGCGTAGATATCATAAAATAATTAGCCTAAAATCTTCTTGACAAAATCGCCAGCATTGAATTCCATTAAGTCTTTGTATTCCTGACCGACGCCCAAAAACAAAATTGGCTTGTTTACAGAGTGCACTGCAGAAATTACCGCACCGCCTTTGTCATCAACATCTGCTTTTGTCAGTATTATTGCATCAATGCCTATTGCCTTGTTGTAATCTGAAATTTGCTCAACAACATCATTGCCTGCAATTGATTCGCCGATGAAAATTGTTAAGTCTGGCTTTGCCACGCGTTTTATTTTTTTTAATTCATCCATGAGGTTTGCATTTGTGTGCTGCCTGCCAGCAGTATCAATTAGCACGCAGTCCACTCTATTTGCAGAGGCATGCCTGATTGCATCAAAAGCAACTGCAGCAGGATCTGCTCCGTACTGCTGTTTTATCACGCGAATCCCTAATTTATTTCCGTGAACTTCAAGCTGTTCAATACTCGCTGCACGGAATGTATCTGACGCGGCAAAAACACAAGAAGTACCATTTTGTTTCAGCAGATGCGCGAATTTGGCAATTGTTGTTGTTTTTCCATGCCCGTTCGCACCCACAAACATTATCGTGAAAGTTTTTCCTTTCTGCTTGGATTCTGAAATTAAATTATTAATATTTATTTTTGCAGGTGAAGTAAGAATAGAATAAATTTCGTCGCGCAGATCATCTTTTATTATATCTGCGACATGCCCGCGCTTGAATGAAATATCGACAAGGTCTTTGCGCAGTTTTTCTTTTATTCTGCGGATAACTTCAAGAGAAACATTATTCGCGCACAATTCCTCTTCGAGTGCGCTGAAAATTCTTTCAAAATGAACATCAGATATTTTCGTTTCAGTAATTGCTTTTGTAACTTGCTCAAGGAAGCCAACTTTTTCCTCGATTTTTTTAACTTCTTTTAGAGGTGCGGAGCGGATTTCTGCGCTTACATCAGGTTTTGAAAATAATTTTCCCAAAAATCCTGATTTCTGTTCAGCTTTTTCAGAAATATCTGTATGCTCAATAATTTTTTCAGCTTGTTTAAGTTCTTTTCTAACCGCCTCTAATTTTTCAACAACTTTGTTTTCTTTTGTTTCTTCTTTTGATACTTCTGCCTCTGCTTTTTTTGCGAAGCCGTCAATAGCTTTTTTCAGGAAGCCAAACATAAATATAATTAGATATTGGGTTTTATAATTCTACTCTTTCAGTAAGCCCTGGATTTCGCTCTCAAGTTCCTGTGCCCGCGCAGTCATTGCTGCGATATTCTGCGTTAACCTCTGTGCAACATCGTCCATCTGCGCTAACTGCATGCTGGCCAGCTCATCAGCTTCTGTTGTTGTCTTTTTCACAAGGACTCCCGCGCCGACATTGACAAGGACATTTCCAGTGTTTTTTATTTCAGATTCGACAAAAGTGCCAAGCCCGAGGGATGAGTATGATTTGGAATTAATCTTTGTGCCAGAAAGCCTCGATAAGCTGTTTTTCAGCCCGACAATTTCACCTGATTTTGCTTCAAGGGATTCAAGCTGTTTCTGCATTTCCTGAAGCTGGCCTGCAATCAGCTGTAAAATCATGTATTTTTCTTCAACTTCTTTTTGTTCTTCCTGTTTTGCCATGTTTATTCCTAACATATATGAGTTAAAAACCTTACGCAGAGAATCCGAAGCCAAGGCTTTCGAAAACCCTTGATAATTCATAACCAGAGCTCAAGCTTCCCACGATAACACCGTTTGAGTTTGAAATTATGCCTGAGCTTACAAAAGGATTGCCCATGTTTACTGTGCCAAGCCCTATTTCAAATCCAAAAAGAGTTTCTATTTTTTTTATATCATCTTCAGAAATATTCGGAGAAAATAATCCGCCTCTTGATGTTACTGCGCCAAGAGAGCCGATTACAGACAGGCCATCCATTTCCATCTGCTCGAATTTTATTTTCGGGAATGCTTTTTTTATCTGTTCGAAGGTTTTTTTATCATAAATTTTAGAAACAATGCCGGATTTGTCGTTCAAAATAATATTATTTCCGAAAGCAGTATGCTCTGTTTTTATTATTTCAACTTCAACACATATTTTTTTCAATTTTTCACGCAGGATTTTTAATTCAGAATCATAAATGATGTCTGGAAGAATAACTTTTTCAGAATTTGCAACTGCAAAGATGCCGATAAGGTCTGTGCCGTATAGGCCAACCTGTATGACTGGGACTTTCAGGACGCTTTCTATTTCTTTTACTTCGTGTTCGCGTGCACTCCTGCCAATTAAGCAGAATTTGTCAGTTGCAACTCCATGCAGGCCTACATTCGGATCGCCATGAAAATTTAATTTGAGAATTTGTTTGTCTGGCATTTATTTCTTATTCATTGCCATCTCTTGTTCTTTTGTTGGCTTGGCATGCTCTTTCGCTTCATCGAGCTTTTTCTGTTCTTCAGCTTTATTTTTCTTGAACTCTTCTTCCTTCTTTGCCTTTTCTTCCTTCGCTACCTTGGCAGATTCAGTTTTTTTCTTTTTTGATTCTTTTAATTTTGCTTCTTCCGCTTCTCTTTTTGCGCGAGGAGGCAGTTCGAAGAGTTCTGCTTTTGCTATTTTTCTGTCTTTTTCTGTAATAACGTCAACTCTGATTTTTACTTTACCGGGTGGGTTTTTTCCGCCGTGCGCCCAGATGTGCTCGTTCAGCCACTTGCTTATTTTTACTTCGTCTGCTTTTGTGTGTTTGAGAACCTGCTGTTCTAAAACATTCATCGCTTTCTTTGACCTGCGCCACATTGGAGCTATGAGAAATCTTTTCCGCAGGCCCAGTATCATTATCCTTTCTGTCATTTTATACTTTTATCCTTGTCTTTCTCCAGTTTCTTTTTACGTGAGTGATTCTTGAAGGGTGGACGTGCCTGCCTCTCTTCATTCCGTTTATTTTTGGAATTACCCAAAATGGTGCCCACTTAGTATGCGAATTAGCCTTGCCGAGCCTCTTCTTCACTGCTGGATGTTTGTTTCGCGCCATCTTATCGAATTATGTTGAACTCCTTTTTTGAACCTGATGCCCTGTTGAGTATTTCTCTCAACTGCTCTTCAGTTATCTGCCCTTGTATCTGGCCAGCCTGTGCTGCTTCGAACAAGCCGACTTCGATTTGTTCTGCCAGTTTTGGGTTTGCTATTTTCACAGTAGCCAGCCTCTCCCGCGCCTCTTTTGTCAGGAAGCGCTGAAGGACTGTTTTCTTTGCACCTTCAAGCTGCTGGTGTATGAAGTCCTGCTCCACAGCGTTTTGCTGTGATTTCTGCAGTTCTGCAATTTTCTGTCTTCTGATGCTTTCTAAGTCAGTCATTTTGCCTGCTTGGCTATTTTTGCTGCAATCCTTTCGAGCAAGCCAGCACCTGCAGGAGTCAGTATGCGCCCCTTGTGGACGCCTTCTTTTTTCTGCTTTAGCAGGCCAGCAGACTCAAGCTGCTGCAGTATTTTTCTGTGAATGTTGCCTGATGCTCTTGTGAACCTCGTCGGCCTTAATCCTCTGCTTTTTGCAGAGCCGTAAACAGACCTTAATCTTGATACACCAACAGGGTTTTCTGATTTGAAAATCGTCCTCAAAACAGATGCAGCCCTTATGAAAAACCAGTCTGGGTTTGCAGGAGGCCTTTCCTTATTTGTGCCTGTCTTGACAAAAATAGTCCACGCAGGTGCTTTTATCTTGCCCTTTAGTTCGGTGGCTAGCGCAGTCACAAGTTCTGCTGGTTTGACGTCAAAAACTGATGCCATTGTATTTGTTGAGTATAAAGATTGTTTTTAAAGCTTTTCAACTGATTATCATTATGAAAGTAGCAATTATTGGGGCTGGCATCACAGGGTTATACCTCGCCTGGAGGCTTTCTCTCACAGGGCATAATGTTACCATCTTCGAGAAACGGGCATTCGTAGGCAAGCAGGTATGTTCTGGGCTCATATCTGAAAGGTTGTGGGATTTTATTCCGGAGAATAAAGCGCTTTTAGAACACACTATTAATTATGCAAATGTCAATTTCACTAGCAAAACTGCAAAAGTAAAATTCCGCCAAAAGATGCTCGTTATGTCGCATGCCGAGCTGGACAGATATGTTGCTTCGCTTGCTGAAAAGTCTGGTGTGAAGATTGTTCTGAACCACAAAATTGAAAAGATTCCGGAAGGCTTTAACCGCGTGATTGGTACGGATGGCGCGCTTTCTGCAATAAGAAAATTGCTCAAACTCAAAGAGCCGCACTTCAGAACTGGCTTGCAGTTTTTTACAGAAGAAAAAAACAATTCTGATTTTGTTGATACGTGGCCAACCACAAACGGATTTTTCTGGAAGATTCCGCGCGGAAACAAAACAGAATACGGAATAATGGAAGAGCAGTTTGCGGCCAAGAAATTGCTCGATGAGTTTTGCGAAAAATTAAATGTGAAGATTGACAGCCTGCAGGCCTGGCCAATCCCAAGCGGAATGATAGTTTCCAACAACCCTCAAGTTACTTTGTGCGGAGGAGATGCAGCAGGCCTGACGAAATTCTGGAGCGGGGGCGGGGTAATCTGGGGATTGACTGCCGCGAATATTCTTTTGAAAACGTTTCCTAATTTTGAAAAATATCACCAAGAGTTAAAAAAATTCTTTGCGCCAATCAGAAGAAATACAGAATTTGCAACAAGGCTTGGATATTTTTTAGGAAATAATCTGCCTTGGTTATTGCCGAAAGAAAGAGTAATTGATGCGGACTTTTTATTTTTCCAAAAATAGAATCGCAAAATAAACAATAATAAATGCAATTAGGAATGAAATTGTTGGCAATATGATTTTATTTTTATCTTTGATTGTTATGCTTGAGATAATAGTGCTGATTAACAAAACAATCAGCAAAACTTCTGTCTTCTTTACGAAAAAAGCTGAGATTATGCCGAAGAGGACTGCAAGCGGGAGAATTAATTTGTTTAATTCCCAAGCGGAATGAGTTCCGCGGGGCCCCGCTGAACGCTGTTTAGCTAAGGTTTCCAAAACTTTGAATTTGTCCAAGATAAAATCAACTTCCTCTTTGCTCCATTTGTAAAGTATGAAGCCTAATAAGTAATTTAAAGATAATATAATTCCAATAAATATATCATTTACGAACATAAATTCGAATTAAAACGGCACTTTAACTATTTATCGGAAAGTTTTTAATGTTAACTGATATCGTTTTGCCATGGAACACAAATATGCCAAATGGTATATAGCATACAACCCTCTTGATAATTTATATGTGGCTCAAAGTATTGAAGCCCGGCGCAGAATTACACGAACTACGCTTAGCGAGCTGGCAAGTGTCTTAGCACACGAATCAATAGTTGCGCCGCGTAAAGCAGCAGAGCCAATACTACGGACAGCAGTATCGTTTAGATTGCCGGCAGAACAAGAGCCAGGCATAGAAAGCGTAGTATTTGCCATTGCAGATAATAATTGCATATTTGGCGGTTTGCGCGAACTTACAGTAAAAGAACACGATAAATTTGTTATGGCCCTTGGGCGCGCAGTTGATAACCGCAAAGAAGAATGAGATGTTTAGGCCCGGGCAGGAACGGTCCAATCCTACTGGGTTTTCTTACCTACTTGTTTCGGCACCTGAATCCAATAGTACGCAGCCGCTCCAGATATCAAGTCTGCTGAAGTAAGATACTCGTCCAACAAGTTTTTCCTTGCGGAAGCCGTCAGCTTGTCAGTTAAGTCAGGTCTCGTCAGCGCCCTTAATACCTGAACGAACAACATGGGTTGCTGTTCTGCCCAGTCTGCCTCTGGCTAATCATAAGCAAGGGTTTATTTAAATCTATTGAATTAACCAGCCACAATTAGCGTACTTGTCTTCTCAATCTCTTTTATTGCTCTGACTTTGTCAAGAAGAAAGCTGTTAAGCTTCTGTATGTCATCTGCCTGCACCTTTGCAATTAAGTCATATTCGCCATACAGAATTTTCGCTTCCTTTATCTCTGGAAGTTTTTTCAGAGCTTCTACAACTGCTTTTTCAGAACCAGACTTGGTTGTTACCAATACGAAAGCACCAACTACCATTTTAACACATTACTCCACTGCTATCAATGTCGAGGTCCGCTTCACGCCTTTTATCGGCCTGATTTTTTCAATTACGAAGTCCCCGAGATTTTCAATTGCCTTAACGCGAATTCTTGCGATTATGTCATATTCGCCGTAAATAGTATTAACTTCCTCTGCTTCGGCTAGCCTTTTTAGGGTTTTAGTAACTTCTTTCTCGTGGCCTGCCTCTACAACTATCAGAATGTACGCTAAGACCATAAATACACTATGCAGTCAAAACTTATAAGGTTTGCCTATGGACTTTTGATTTCAAAAATAATCTGTTTGGAATTATAATAATATCATTCTTCTTTCCTTCTAGCACAACTTCAAGCAGGCCAGTGGACTTTACTTTTCCTTCCAGGCCAGAAATTCGTATTACTTCGCCTTTCCCGAGTTTCATTCCGCTGACAAAAACGTATGCGAAAAGGTTTGCAGCAGAATCCCGCAGTTCGAGATATGAAGCAATCATTACTAATCCAACTACAACTGCAACAATTATTCCGATTGCAAATTCAAATAGGCCAAGCCTCAGGAGCGCAAGGAAAAACGCCAGAACTAAAATTAAGTATTTGCTAATGTTTTGTATTACTGCCGTTGGATTTTTTATGCCGTGCACTTCAAACCATTTGCGCAGGCCAGCCTTCTGAATCAGCAGCCCGAAGGCGCTTCCGACAAAATGCGCAGTAATTATGCCTGCAGAGATGATTACACCTGCTGTCGCTGCCTTGAGAAAAAAAGGGTTTTCCAGGAATGTCTTTATTCCGAGTGCAGATAATTCAATCATGATTAAAGCTTAAAAACTTGAATTATAAAGTTATTTATATAGTATTTAGTGGTTAAAATGCCGACAAACGCAGGAATAGAATATGCATTGGCAAATGAAGAATATGTCAAGGCAGGCACCACTGCAGAAAGGCTTGCTGCGCTGAAAAAGATGATATCTACCTCGCCGAAGCACAAGTCTGCAGAAAAATTAAATGCACAATTGAAGCGAAGGCTGGCAGAATTAAAAAAAGACATTATTAAGGATAAAAAAGCAGGCAAGAGCAAAAGTTTTGCAATACGAAAGGAAGGCGCTGCGACAGTTGTTTTCCTTGGCACAAACGGTTCTGACAAAACAAAAGTTTTCTCGAAACTCGCAGGAATTGAATACAAAAAAGACAACGAATACAAGCCAGAGATGCGCATGATGCCATTTGAAGGAATCTGGCTTCAGGGCATTGACCTGCCTGTTATTTATTCAGGATATGCTTCTAGTGCAGTAGCAGGCCCTGTGTTTGACATGATTCGGACTGCAGATTATATTGTGTATGTCTGCAAGTCAAACGCTGAAGTTGAAGCAATACAATCTGAATTAAGAAAAAAAGAAGTTCATTTCCAAGGCAAGCCATTCATAGTTATCAGCTCTGCTGAAAATCCAGAACAATTCAAAAAAGATATATGGGTAAAGCTCAGCAAAATCAGGGTTTATACAAAAACCCGCGGGATTGTAGCAGGCAAGCCAGTAATACTGCACAGGGACGCGACTGTGAAGCACATGGCAGATGCAGTCCACAAGGATTTTGCCAGGAAATTCAGGTTCGCAAAGGTCTGGGGGCAGTCCGCAAGATTCCCTGGCCAGCAGGTAGGCTTAGGGCATAAGCTTAAAGATAAAGATATCGTGGAGTTATTCATTGATTAAAATGAGAGTAAAGCCAATATCCACAAAGCAAAAAGTGAATCCTTCGGGAAAAGTGCTAGCCAGGGCTTTCGCACAGCGCAGAGTCGAAGCTTCAAAAGGTGTTTTGGAAAGGGTCTTTGCAGAAAGAAGCCTTGAACGCATCAGCAATGAAGATACTAATGCATGGTTCAAAAAGACAGTAATTGATGCTTTCAAGAAATGGCACTCCCACTCAGATGGCTCTGTACCGCAGGCCAGGATTGTAGGGAGCGAAGATGTTTCTAGCAGCCAGTCCGGCTTGGAAAAATCCCTTGGAAATGTAAAATTGCCATCTGGCAATGCGCCAGCAGGCAAATATGATATAAAAAAAGCAGATGCAAAGGGAGATACAGCATCGGGCGGCGTTTCGTATAAATTAGATGCTGGCAAGGGCGGTTCGGAAATAAAATACACAACGACAACAGACTCAAATATTAATTACAAAACCACTGGCGCCACAGGCGTTTCTTATCAGCAGCATACTGCTACGCAGTATTCAAAAGATTCTGGCGCAAATGTCCAGTGCTCGTGTGGAATGGTTGCGCATGCAGGCATGCAGAACGATGGCAAAATCGGCTTTTCAGCAGTAGGCAATACGAAAAACGACAGCAATATTTATTCACAGAACAAGGCAGGCGGTTCACAGCAAAGTTCATACCAGCTTGGCGGAAGCAACGTAAGTTATACTTCTTAGAAATATTTATAAAGTAAGAAAGTAAGAAAGTAAGATGCTTACAACGCTTTCTGGCAAGGGGCAGGTAGTAATACCGCAGGCTATAAGAGAAAAATTTAGCCTGCAAACAGGAGATAATTTTATTATTGCCGCAAAAAATAATATCGTAATTCTTAAAAAAATAAAAATTAAAGGTGATTTTGAAGATTTATGCAAACCTATTAAAAAAATCGTAAGAAAAATAGAGAAGGAGTTTGATTGAATGGGAGGAAATCAAAAAGGCTCGGCAGCAGAGCGCGAGTTAGTTTCAATGTTATGGGGCAGCAACTTCGCCGCAATCCGTGCAGCAGGCTCAGGCGTGCAGAGGTTTTACTCGCCAGATGTTCTTGCATCAAACGGCTCAAAAGTCTTGGCGATTGAATGCAAATCAACAAAATCAAAATACCAATATTTCGAGCCAAAGCAGGTTGATGAATTAAAAAAGTTCGCAGATATTTTTAAGGCAGAGCCATGGCTGGCAGTCAAGTTCTCATCTGATTGGAAGTTTTTCAGGCTCGAAGACATCGATGTTTCCGGAAAAAACTTAGTCATATCAAAAGAAACAGAAAAAGCAAAGATGCTTTTGGATATTTTTAAGCAACCTTGAGGCCCTTTGCTTTAAGAATCTTAGTTACAGAAACATCAATATGCTTTTCAGGTATTTCTCCGCGCCTTACTGCACTGGAAATTACTTTTATGAAATGATTTATGTCAT
Organism: Nanobdellota archaeon; assembly: GCA_013331935.1. Lineage (GTDB taxonomy): Archaea > Nanobdellota > Nanobdellia > UBA10117 > UBA10117 > UBA10117 > UBA10117 sp10117u. The sequence continues at coordinate 12,419 of DUFN01000026.1, forward strand.
CAGTGCCAGCCAGCGCATCCAAAATCACGTCATTGCCCGCCAGCACCAAGTCAATAAGCATCTGGTCTCTTCCGGTTTTACTGTAATAGTTCTTTAGGCCAAGCATATTTATGTCATCGGTGATTACTAAGCCAGTAAAATCTTTTTTCAGCGAGCTGATTGCACTCCTTGAAACAACAGATGGCCTGCCTTCAGAATCAACTGCTCCGCTTGCGATAACGTGGCTAACCATCACTGCTTTTGCGCCGGCATTTTTGCTAGCCTCGAAAGGGTACAAGTCAGATTCTTTTATTTCAGATATTGTTGTCATCTTGTGCGGGTCTTTTACATCTAAAGTACGTCCAGGGTAATGCTTTGCTGTTGCGATTGTCCCGGTGGACTGCAGGCCCGAAATGTAACTCGATGCCTTGCCTGCTATTTCATCCGCTCCGCCAGTGAAGCTCCTGCACTTCCAGATTGTGTCTTTTAGGTCAACAACAGGCGAGAAATTTATCTGTATGCCGAGCTTTGCCATGAGATCTCCCTGCGCTTTTCCAACAGCATAAGCATCATTCTTGCTGTTTATTTCTGAAAAAAAAGGGTATGGTCTGAAGTTCTGGAATGCATTTACGCATCCTTCGATATCTGCAGAAATCAGAAAAGGAATTTTTGCATCCCTCTGCATGAAATTAGTTGTCCAGTTAAAATCAGATTCAGTGCGGAGTGCTGTGAGGAAAAGCCCGCCGATATTTGACTGCTGGTAGAAATCCCTTTTGTCAGGATCGCCGTAAACAATTAGCATCTGCGCAACCTTTTGCTCAATAGTCATGGAATTTAAGTAAACTGTATCGCCGTTAGTTGCTATGTTTTTATTCGAAGGCGCGCTGTTGTCTGTGTAACTATTTGCATTTGCGAATAACAAGCCAGCCACAAGAACAGACAGGAGAATCGTAATAATAAAATCTGCTTTGTTGTGAGGTTTCATTTGAGTTTCAGCCTATAGCCCTCAGACTTGCAGTAAGAAATAGTTTTTTGGTTTGCAATGTATTTTAATCCCAAGTCCGAAGTTGAGCAGGCAAAGTCAGCAGAGTTTATGCCGTAAGGACTGCAGGCTAGCTGTGCCTGAAGCATAAAACAGCACTCATTTAAATCTGTGAGAGGCGATTGCTCATCACCATTGGAAACAATGCACCTTGGCTCTGATTTGTCCAAAGAATAAACCATCTCTCCTGTAAATCTATTTGCGCCGATGAGATTTACAAAAAGAGCCAGCGCAGTTATGGCAAGCACGAGATTCAGGATTCTTACGGTGGCCATGCTTATTTTACAAGTTCGGCTTTTATAAATCTTTTACCTGATTGGAACTTTATAGCCTTTGAGGTCCTGGAATTCCCTGTAAAAGCCAGTCTTGCCTACTGCAACCAGCAGGAAGAAAAGGAAGGCAGCAACGAATACTGGCAGAATTATTATGTAGCTCAGGAAAAAATACTGCGTTGCTCTTGTCAGGCTGTATGCTAAAAAAGACATGTATGCGAACCCGACAAAGATTGCAAGGCATATGCCTAGCAGGCAGTAATACAATGTTCCACGCATTCTTGGCTGTTCCAGTGGCATGATATTTCTAATAAATCTATGTATAAAAATCTATCTGGCAAGCAGCAATTTAAACAATCCAGTCCCGTGTATCATTCCAAGGCTTCCGTATCTGCAGCAATTTTCCGAAAACCTGCGTATGCTATCTGATTTTTTTCCATCATAAAGTAAAACAGGAACGGGCGCAGAAGTATGTGCAAGTATCTTTGATGATGTGCAGTGGTCTGCTGTTATGCAAAGCTGAATGTTTTCAGTTTTCAGTTTTCGGTTTTGCACAATAAGAGAATATATTTTTGAAAATAATTCTCTGTCAAGCTTTTCAAACCCTTTTGCCTTGCCTTTGAAATCGCCTTTGTGTGCAAGCGAATCTGGTTTTTTTATTTGCACGTAAACATTTCCGTTGCTTAATCCTGTTTTTATCTGGGAAAATAATTTTTTGTAATCGGCTTGCTTTTCAACAACGTGCATGCCCGCCAGCCTTCCAATTGCCCTGTCAATCAGCGAGTCAGCCAGCATCGTCCATCTGCTAGTAATTTTTATGTTCGGAAGTGATGAGCCCGCCCCCCTTGAAATAATTATTTTATTTTTTAGAATTATTCTAGACTGTTTTGTAAATTCATTTACTAACTTTGCAGAATTTTTCGCAGATGCTGAGCTGTCGAGAGGCCTGCACTGCAGCAAAAATAATTTCCCAGCCTTTGGAAGAGCAGTTGTTACTTTTTCCCGCACAATCTGGTAAGTTGGGTTTGTATTTGAAATATTTGCAGAAAACTTTCCAGATAAAATCAAAACCCCGCGGTGCCCGTAAGTATATTTGAATTCAACATTTTTTATTTTAATTGACTCAATGTTTCTGATTTCTTCTTTTGTCGGCAAATATTCAGTATTTGTAATTTCATTTCTGTTTATTTTTGCGAAATTGCACCGGAGAATAACTTTGTTTTTGAAATTCCTGCCGATTATTCCTGCGCCGAATGCTTCTAGAGGCCCGCGCCCTTTGTGATATTTAAACGGGTCAAAGCCAAGCAGGGCCAGCGCAGCTTCGTCTGATTCCGGGGCGATGCCATGCGGAAGCAGATGCATGATGCCCAGCCGTGATTTCAGCGCAAGCTTATCCAAATTCGGAGTTTTTGCGAAATCCAGCGGAGTTTTTCCCTTTAACTGCTCGATTGGCTCATCGCCAGCCCCATCAAGAACTATGTAAAGCATTTTCATTTCAAAAATTCCGCCAAGTTTTTCTGTTCGACTTCAGGCCTTGTCAGCGCAATGTCATCAAAAGTATATTTCTGGATTTTTTTATTAAGAGTAACACAGCAGTCTTTTATTACAGCTATTTTAAAATCCCTGTCGTATGCTTCTTCCACGAACATTCTGACACAAAGATTTGTTAAAATTCCCGCAACAATAATTTTTTCAACACCCTGCAGTTCTTTTTCAATGTTTGTATTATAAAAGGAACTTACTTTATATTTTGTTATTATGGCATCTGAATTATTTTTATGCAATTCAGAAATAATTTCAGAATTTTTAGAATTTTTTGCAAATGGGCCTGTCTCAGATTGTTCTTCATGCCTTATAAAAATTATTTTAGAATTATTTTTTCTGCAGAAATCAATTAACCTGTTTATTTTTCTAATTAAAGTTTCATTTCCACAAAAATAATCTGATTTCTTATCAAAGTATTCATTTTGCACATCAACAATTACTAATGCTGTTTTCATTTTATCTCTAGTCATTTATTTGATTTTAAATGGATTATTGCTGTCTGCAAAGCCTATTGCGTCAGATAATTTCCTGCCAGACTCTGCATAAAGCGTGAATATCGGTTCCTTGAATTTAACTTTATCGCCTACGTGCTTGTGCAGGAACATGCCAGCGCCTTTGTCATTAGGTGCTCCGAGGAATTTTGAAATTCTTTTTATTTTTTCGTTGTCAATTGCAATTACAATGCCATCTTTTTCTGCAGTTATGGTTTCAATGTCGGTCCCGACTTTAATCTGCTCAGGCTTTATCTGCGGGTTTCCGCCCTGTGCTTTTATTATTTCGCGCATCTTTTCCAAGGTCTTGCCGGATTCAAGCTGTTTTTTGGCTAGTGCAGCGCCTTTCCCTCTCTTAGCCTTGCCAACTAATTCTAGTAGCTGGCCTGCCATGAAAATAGCTTTCTTTTTCAAATCCTGAGGAGCTTTCTTGTCATCCATGAGGACGTAGAGGACATCCCTTGCTTCCAAGGCTGGTCCGATGCCGTTTCCGATTGGCTGGCTACCGTCTGTTTTTATTGTTTTTACAATCATTCCAAGATTTTTTCCAACAGCAACAAATCTTTTTTCAAGGTCTTTTGCCCGTTTCAGGTCGCACTTTGTTCCGGGCCCGTATGGAATGTCAATAAGTACGTGAGTCGCACCGACAGAATATTTTTTTGCCATGACAGATGCAAGAAGAATTCCAGTTGGATCCAAACTTAGAGGATGCTCGACTTTAATTATATCATCATCTGCGGGCGCCATGTCCAGCCCTCCACCCCAAACCATGCATGCCTTGATTTTTTTCACAATCTCACGGATTTTTTCAAAGTCAAGAGAAACAGGAGCAAGAACTTCCATTGTATCTGCTGTGCCTGCAGGATCTGTTATTGCCCTTGATGATGTTTTTGGAATTGTAACTCCCGTTGATGCAACAATTGGAACAACAAGCATAGTCGTTCTGTTGCCAGGCACTCCGCCAATGCAGTGTTTATCTGCAATTGGTTTTGTTCCCAGGTTCAGCATTTCGCCTGACTCTGCTATTGCCCTCGCCAGATATTCTGTTTCTTCAATAGAAAAATCCCGCGTGTATGCTGCTGCGACAAAAAAAGCAATTTCCACTTGTGTTAATCTGTTGTCAACAATATCCGTAACAATCTCATACAACTCGTCTTTTGAGAGGCGCTGGCCAGCTAGTTTTTTTTTAATGCTGAAAACGGACATCGGCTTCTCTTCGGGAATTATTGCCAAGTACTGCCCATCTTCTGCACCAAGAAATTTTTGGACCTCATCAAATAGTCCAATTTCATCTTCAGAAATTTTTGCAGAAACATCTGCGACAGCAACAATATATTTCTTGTCACCCATAATTCTTACTCTGTCTGCAGGCTCTAAGTCAAGTGACTTTACTATTTTCGGGTTGAGTGCAACTATGAGTGGCCCGCCAGCCTCAATTCCAAGAAGTTTTACTTTAAGCCTCATTGTGGTCGCGCGGTTAAACGCGCCTCCGTGACTACACGCGAGCGAACTTCTGTTCGCTGCGCCAAGCCGAACTTTGTTCGGCGCTGGATTCAAAAACTCACTGCGAGTTTTTGTTATTTTGTTTCAGCATTTGCGCCGAGCAGGGCAGACACGCAAATCAATACTATCGGCCCGATTATTAATCCTGCAGAACCCATCACCATCAAACCGCCAAGTAATCCAATGAGCATCAGCAAGGGATGCGCTTTTGCTTTCTGGCCTGCGAGGTAAGGCCTCAAAACATAATCAAGTATGCCTCCGATTACCAAACCGCATGCCATCAGCCCAAGCCCCATGTATAACTGCCCCGAAAGTATCAGCGCGATGCCCGCAGGAATATATAATGTTCCTGGGCCGACAATCGGCAGGAAGGAAAGGACAGCTACAACTGCGCCAGCTAGAATTACGTAAGGCAGACCAAACAAGTAGAACAAAACCGATGCAATCACGCCCTGCACAACTGCAATCATCAGCCAAACATACAAGTAAGCATAAGTATATCTTTCAATTTCTTTTATGAGATGATTTTTCTTTTCAGTTTCGATTGGGACAATTTTTTTTATCCAGATGGCAAGGGCAGGCCCGTCTTTCAGCAAGTAGAAGACTGCTGAGAAGAAAATAAATACAGACAATATAACTCTAGGAATGCTTGTGATTGTGCCAGACACATTTTCAATTGCTTTTGTGAAAACAACCCTCGCAACACTTTTTACTGTGTCGCCGAGCATGGAATTGTAATAATTTATATCTAATCCGGAAATGTGCATGTATGCTTTTGCGAGTTCGTTAATGAATACGCTAGTGCCGTATGCGAGAAAAACTATTCCGATAATCAACGCAGTAAATACCATCAAGTATCTGCTTGTTGCTTCTCCTATTTTTTTTGATAACTTCATGTGAATTGGATAGAGCGCATAAGCAGTAACAGCTGCAAATACTAATGCTGTTAAAAATGGTTTTATTACTAAGAAGGCTAAGCCCATGGCTACCAGCAATATTATCAGCTTGACTAAGTTCTTGGCCATTATTATTGTTTGCAAAAGAGGTATAAAAAGGTTAAGGAAGCAAATCTGTCTTAGTAATTATTCCAACTAGATTTCCTTTCTTCGTTACAAGAACGCAATCATTTGTCCTCAGCAGACCTGCAAGTATAGAAATCGGCGTATCCCCTGGAACTTGTGGCGGCGCCTCTGCCATAATTTCAGAAACTTTTGTCTTGCTGTTTACCTTGCTAAGATTATCAAGTATATTTGACTCTGAAATTGTCCCTACGACATTTTCTTTACTAATCACTGGCAATTGTGAAATAGATTTTTCTTTCATGGTTTTTATTTTATCTCTGACAAATTCATTCGGATTTGCAGTTACTATTTCTTTAATCATTACATCCTTCGCCTTTTTTTCCTCTTTGTGCTCTAGCTTTGCTAGCGTTCCAAGAATTCGCACAGCAACAGAGTGTGAAACATCATTCAGGCTTCCGTTTTCTATTTTTGCTATGAGCGACTGCGAAACTTCAGCAGCACGGGCCAGCTGGTGCTGAGTTAGTTCTAAAACCTTCCTTCTCCTCTGAATTGCCTTTAAGTCATATTCCATTAGGAATAAAATTAACAATAATTATTAATAAGCTTTTCTGTTATCTAGTAAATAGGTGGAAAAATGAGCTTACAAGATTTGGAACGTGCAATAGAAATACATAGCGAGAACATAAAACTGGCAACGCAGAAGCACATAGCCGAAGAGGCAGCACAGCAGGCAACGCAGGCCTGCATGGTGGATTATGAAAACTCTCTAAAAGAGAAAAAACTGCAGATAGCAAAGAAAATTTTTGTGTGGGTTTCTGATTTCGCGGCGACAGACATTTACAAAAAAATGCTTGCAGTCATAAGTACTGGCGGAGTCCACATTTACGGCGGCGGTTGGGGGCACGAGGTGCCGCACAATGAAGGCTTTGGAATCTGGTCGCGGCTTTCCGTGCGGCCGGACGGCACGCTTTGCTACTTTGCCGGCTTTAAGTACGCCGGCGGGAAACAAACAGAATTTGCAACACCAGAACAGCTGGCAGATGGCCTGAATCACACATACCTATCGCGCTTGTTGAACAAAATAGAAACTGAAGAAGTTTACAGCATCATGCAAAACTGGCATTTCAGGAGATGAAAATGAAAATCGTATTAAAAGCAAAAATACCAAAAAATAAATATAATAGGTGCATCCATTGCGGCGAAACGAGGCAAAAAGTCCGGCACGTAGCGCCTTATGTAACAGCGTGTTACAAATGCACACCACCGAGTTTTGAGAAAAGGACTGCGTGGAAAAGCAAGGTGTTTGAGAAATTTATTTAAATAAACCGTGTTTAATCAAACCTTCTCGCACCACTCGCACCCATTTTTAGGACAATCTCTATTTAATAATTTAAGTGCAGTCTCAAACAATCTTTCTGCATTTTTAATATGGGTCTTCATCTTAATTAGATTTGTTCAAGCACTCTCACAATCTCAATCATCGCCTCGGTATCCTGCCCGCAGTAGGCTAAAAGATCTTTGCGTATTTTGGCTTTCTCATTTGCAGATATTGGCTTGCCCTTAGGATGCATCATCTCAAGGAATTTTCTTGCAGCAGTCCCGCCTTCACAAATAGCCAAGTGCGCATAATTTTTTCCAGTTAGGGCTGGCAAGACAGCCTTCAGAGATGCATGACCGTGCTGTTCTGGATGATAGTACCAGAAATTCCTGAAAGGTATTATTAAGTCTTCTATTCTTTCAATAACAGAACCAAGCCATTTCTCTTTTGGGAATGCCTCAAGTAAATCCTTAAGTACATTCTTCTCAAATGAGGCATTGTAGCACAAAACCGTTCCTTTTGGTTTTATTGCCTTTATGGCTTCAATCAAATCAGGGCGCGGATCTCCTGAATGGCTGGCAAGGAACTCAAAGTGTTCTGGCGCGCTATTTGGCGCATTTATTATGTGCAGTGAAAACTGGAAAGGAATGTGCTGAAAAGGGCACGTCCAGTCAAAAAGCGGTATTGCTGGATTAATTGTTTCAAAATCAAAGAAATGAAGCGGATATTTCAAATCATATAGGAATTTTTTTATCTCTGCAGGCTTTATGCAGGCCTTCCCAGAAATAACAGCTTCTTTCTGAATGCATTGTTTTTCATTCAGCTTGAAATCTTTTGGTATATCTTTTATTTTCGTGATGCCATCACATATGAGCTGGTATGCCTTTGCACCAAGGCAGTATAATTCTGTGATCTCTGGCAGGCTAGCAGAATGTATGGGGCAGTCCTTCGGCGATACACAGTCCACGCCGAGAAGTGCAGATGGTATCTTGCCAGAAATTATCCCAAGCATTCTATCTACAGAGCTTTCAATTGAATTGATTTTCAAAACCTCATCAGTTATGTCTTCGCAGATAAAAAACTCCTTTGGGTTTATTTCTCCTTTCTTAATATATTCGTTATTAATGTGCATCAAGTGGCACTTTCGTATTTTAACACCAGCGCCTTCAAGAACATATTTCTGAAAAGCAACATCAGGAATATGCTCTGGCTTTATGTGGCTCGAACTCTTGACTTCAATTAAATCCCATTCATCCCTGCCAATTGGCGCAAGAATATCTACCTTGCACACCGCGTTTTTATGAAAAAATGTTGCTTCAAAAATAGGCATGCGTTTCACGAGAAGTTCTTTAGTTTGTTTAGCAGATTCCCTGCCATGCGGAACTTCAGTTCCGTTAGAATAAACCTTCTTTGCCAAAGCCCCGACTTCATGCCCTTGGTCAAAAATGGCCTGCGTCGCATCATCAATCTCTGGCAATTTTTCAGGTGCATTGAAAGTACACCATAATAATGTAGGGCAGGATAAGCCAATCATAAAGTTTGACTTGGATATGGTTATTTGTTTAGGCGCCATGATTATTTGATAATTCGGGAATTTATAAGGTTAATCAATAAAAATAGCCAAAACCCTGCCAATAATAGCAATAATTAATATGCCTCTCGTAATGTAGCCAGTCCAAAGAGCATCAAAGATCTCTTACAGAGTTATTATTATGGCATATACTGGCGTTAAGAATTTAAAAGCACAACTAATATTCATAGTATAAGAGTAAGCTTTTAAACAAGGATTGCGGTCCTAAGAATGAGGTAAAATGGCTGGCTATGCTGACTTCGTGCACCTGAATTATAAACCTAAGAAAACAGACTTGATAGTTTCATTCAGAGTTAGAGTCCCGTTCTGGGAGCCTGTCAATACTTCAATCGGCGCAGTTGCTTCTGAAAGTTCTGTCGGCACATGGGCAGAGACAGTTGCCGGCCTGAAGTATGCGCACGTCCAAAAAGTTGCAGCAAAGGTTTACGAAATAAAAAAAGAAGGCGCAGACTACTGGATTAAAGTTGCTTATCCTGAAAATCATTTTGAGTTCGGTAATATGTCACAGATTTTAGCGTCAATTGCGGGCAATGTTTTCGGAATGAAAGCAGTAAATGCCCTGCGCCTGCAGGACATCCGCTGGACAAAAAACCTTATGAAATCTTTCCCAGGCCCGCAGTTCGGCACTTATGGAATTAAAAAATTATTCAAGGCAAAGGATAGGCCAGTCATGCTATCTGTCGCAAAGCCAAAAGTTGGGATGACAACTGATGAGCATTGCGAAATAGGAAGAGAAGTCTGGATGGGCGGGCTTGATTTATTAAAAGATGATGAAAATCTCACAGGGCAGAAATTCAATCCATTTGCAAGACGAGTTGAAAAAGCCCTGAAAATTAGAAACCAAGTCGAAAAAATCACAGGAGAAAAAAAATCCTATCTGATTAACGTTACGCATTCCGATTTCAAAGAAATGGAAAAGCGCGCAAGGTTTGTCAAAAAAATGGGCGGAGAATATGTAATGCTTGACATCATAACTGCAGGCTGGACAGCTGTCCACTCGCTGAGAAATCTCTGCGAAGACCTAGGATTGGCAATCCACGCGCACAGAGCATTCCACGGAGCATTCACAAGAAATCCTCTGCATGGCTTCTCAATGCTGGCAGTTGCAGAAGTTTCTAGATTATTAGGAGTTGACCAATTGCACATAGGCACTGCAGGAGTTGGAAAATTAGTCGGCGGGCGAAAAGAAGTTGTTGAAATCGAAGAGCACATAGCAGAACCGCCAAGAACGCTAGGCGAGGCAAGAAGGCATTATTCGTCGCAGAAAGTTCCGCCAAATCCAAAATTACATACATTGGGACAGGATTGGCTTAATATCAAACCAGTACTGCCAGTCTCATCAGGCGGTTTGCATCCAGGGGTCGTGCCAGATGTTTTGGAAAGATTAGGAGTTGATATTGCATTACAAATCGGCGGAGGAATACATGGGCATCCCCACGGTAGCTACGCAGGTGCAAAGGCAATGAGAGATGCAGTCGAGGCTTGCTTGGATGGCGTTTCATTAGAAGACGCTGCAAGGCATAGCTTAGAACTAAAAACAGCATTAAACTTATGGGGAACTAGTTCTGTAAGATAATTAAACCTTTTCAAAAAGCAAATCAGGCAGGACAGCCACGGATTCAATAATGACATTAGGGTTCTCGGTGCTTAGCAAGGCCATGTCATGCACTCCGCTTAAAACTGCAATAGTCTTCTTGCCAGCAGCCTTGCCTGCCATCAAATCGTAAATCGTATCGCCTATGACATACTCCACCTTGGCATTCAATTTTTTTTCGATTTTGAAAATCTCATCGGGTGCAGGCTTGCCATGCGCTACTTCCTGCCTGCATGCAGCCGCATCAAACAGCTTTGCAGGAATGCCAGCACCTTTCAGCAGGGCAGTTATATCATCGTGTTGCGAATTTGAAATCAGCGCAATGTAATATTTTTCCTTCAGCATTTCCAGCGCCTCAACAGCGCCAGGAACCTGCTTTACGAGCTTGTAAGTATCCTTTATCATAAAATCTGATTTATCTTTTGCAACTTTTTGTATTTTTCTCTCAGGAATGTCTGGGAAAAGAGTCCGCACAATGACGTCCGCAGGCTTTCCGAATAAGGCAAGCAGTGTTCTCGAAGGGACAAAAGGCAGGTTATTCAGCTCAATAGCTTTGGTAAAAGAAGCAATGTGTGCTTCATTTGAATTAATCAGTGTTCCATCGAGGTCAAAACATAGTATTGTTTTTGCAGTCATGAATATCTAATCATGTTAAAGCTTAAATAATTGTTGTTTGTGTTGCGCGTAAATATTCTTGTAGATTTATGCAATAACTATGAAATAATATAGTGCAAATAATTGGAGCAAATAGATAGTCAACTATGGGAATTTTTATATATGCGTAAAAATTTCACTATGTGATAGAGGTGAGTGATGAAGCGAAAACACATATTTGTAATTATTTTAATAATTATTGCTGTTGTGATTGCAATATTTTTCACATCTTCGCAAAAAACCGCAGATGTCAATAATGCGCCACCCCTGAAAATTTTTGGAAAAGCAACAATCATTGCCGAAATTTTAGAAAAAACCACCAAAGAAAACAACATTGCAACAACAGCCACGATTAAAGAAATTAAGAAATATGATGAATTGCAAGCACAAGAAATTTTTTTAGAACAAGGCGATAACATAACGATAGAATTTTCTGGCATTGGCGATAAAATATATTGGAACGCAAATAAATTTGACATTAGAAACATAATACAAATTGAAGTAAGATGCTTGGACGGACGAGTAAATAGTTTAGATTCATTTGAAAAAAAAGATTGTTATTGGGAGGGCGATGATACTGCTATCATAATAGTGCAATGAAGAGAATAATTATATTTTTGCTTCTAATTATTTCATGTGTCTTATCTTTTCCAGTTAGCGTTATGGCAAATACTGCCAATGACGCAATAATAATAACAAAAAATACAGACATGGCTGATATGAAGTTAATTGTTAATTTCGTTCGCAGTAACGGAGGCTCAGTTTCACTAGTTTTCGGTCCCAGCGCATTTATCGGTGAAGTGCCTTCTGAATTGGAGCAACTTTTATTAGATAAATACGCAGATAAAATTGATTTATATCGCAGCAAAGTGAACAGTGCATACGGCGATAACGACACGGTATTGCCAGCCATAAACTTTTGGAATAGTAAGTTTGAACCAGAACTTGGAACCGTTAATTTCCAATCACAGACAGCCCCCGCGCCAATTATTAATGACGCTAAAATACCGCTGGATAAATCAAAAGACTTGCAATCGCAATCTGATATTAAAAAATTTTCAGCGCCCACCAGCTCACAGACAAGCGAGTATATGTATGGCGATGTCATGGTTTCAGTAGTGTTGTTAGAAAGCAATAGTGCTGTAGATGCAAATATAGAAGACTGGACTGCGCAGGAGGAAACAAATGTTGATAATGAAATTGCGTACGCATTAGATTGGTGGGTTGCAAGAAAACCTGCAAATGTAAATCTAACCTTCTGGCTTTTTTCTGTTGATGGCCGTAATCACTACAAAGCGCCAACAAAGTATGAGCCAATAAATAGACCTCAATACAATCAAGACTTATGGATAAATGATGCAATGAATTATTTGGGTGTTCAAAGTGATTATTATTTTAGCAGAGTCCGTGCATATGACGATAGCATCAGAAATTCTTACAATACTAATTGGGCATTTACTATTTTTGTTGTTGACAGTTCCGCAGATGCAGATGGCGAATTTACTAACCACTATTCCGCGTATGCTTATCTAACAGGGCCATTCTTGGTATTGACTTATGACAATGGTAATTACGGTGTAAATAATATGGATTATGTCACAGTCCATGAAATGGGGCATATATTTGGCGCAGGAGATCAATATGTTAGTTATTACTATGATCCGCCAGTTATCTGCAGTTGTACTGCAAAATTTGGATTCCTGCAAGTCGAAAATCAAAATTGTGAAAATAATTGCCTAAGCAACGTCCCATCTATAATGAGGAACTTCTTTGGCTACGTGAATAACCCATCTGCAATAGATTATTACGCAAGAGGACAAGTAGGCTGGAGAGATTTGGACACTGACGGAATAGTTGATATAATAGATTCAACTTATAATTCGGATACAGATACTGATATAGATGGCATAGTTAATTATTGGGATGCTAATGATGATAATGATAACTTCATTGACATTGATGATGGTTGCCCTCTGCAATTTGGGCCTGCCTGCAATAATGGCTGTCCTGACACCGATGTGCCAGTCATAACAGTTAACTCTCCATTTCCAACTAGATACCCGTATAAAAATATACTAATATCCTTGAGTGTAACAGACAACGTAGTAAATGGCGTAAATTCTCTGCTCGATAAATTCAGACCAAAAAGCGAGGCGCCAGAAGTATTGGCGCAAAGCAGTACTGGTTGCCTAGATACAATTTGGATGAACAATGGCACTACAAACATAGTATTAAATACGTCTTATGCTGCACCGCACAGTTTTGATGCCGGCCAGCATACAGTTTCGTTTTACGCCAATGATAGTTATGGAAATCTAAAAAACGTTAATGTGAGTTTTTCTATAAATTTATCAAGGCTGGAAATCGCCAGTTCTAAAAATACCAGTACGCATAATTGCAACAACTTCGATAGTGTTAGCAAAATTGATGGCTTTGTAATAAACAATACATTGTACAGAAACATTAATTATTCAGCTCAAATAAGCTGGACTGGCTGGCATTATTATGATCCGAACCATTGGGCGTTTTTCTTAAATGATTCGTTAATAGATACGTGCATAACCTATGAACCCGATTATGATATAAATAATTCGTACGCAATGGCTTGCGAATTAACGCTGCCTGCGAATACATCTTTAGGAAATTATTCGCTCGTTCTTACCGCAAATGATGTTCCAGGTTACTGCACACCTTCTGAAAATGGCACAGACGCTCAGCAGTCAATAAATATATACATAGATTGCTTTGACAATTGGGTTTTGAATAATACATGGTCTGCTTGCGACACTAATAATTATCAATACAAAAACTACTATGAGTCGAATAATTGCAACAAAAACTCCGCACCAACGAGCATCAATCAAACCTGCGACTTCTGCACGCCAAACTGGACTGAAGTTTTGACAGCTTGCCAAGCTGACGATAGTAAAATTGGCTGGTTTAAAGACACTGCAGATTGTTTCGCAAAAACAAATCTCACTTCTGATTTAGAAGGCACGCCAGAAAATAAAACGCATTCATTCTATTGCGATTCAAACAGCGATGGCTTTATTGGAAATTCCAGCAACATAAACACAACGCTGGTTATTACGATAACAACTACAAACGATACAATTGAATTTAAAGATGCAAATGCGAGTTTGATAAAATTTGATTTCAATTTAACGCAAAATCAAATAAATCTAGCGAATATAATAATAGAAAAGCAAAATATAAATGATTCTTTCGGCTATTTATTAGTAAAAGGCATCGATTTAACCCCACAGAATAAAACAAAAACAATAATCTTTGATAAAAAAATCAATGCAACTGGAATTTGTATAAAAGATGCTGAAATTAGTGCAATGAGTGAGTTGTCAGAAGATTGCACCAGTGCCAGTGAAGCTTGGCTGGCCTGCCCTGGCTTCAAGGATAATTACGCTTGCAATCTAACAAATAATAATAACTCATACGAAGTATTCGGACTGCAACATTCTGGATTAAAAGAATTAGCAACATTCTGCGGAGACGCAGTTTGCAATGGTGCGGAAGCCTGCTCCTCGTGCTCTAAAGACTGCGGCAGCTGTTCTTCCAGTGGCGAAGGCTCTGGCGGTGGAGGAGGCGGTGGAGGAGGAGGTAGCGGTGGTGGAGGAGGCGGAGGAGCGCAGGCCAGCACGTTCTTTGACGTTGTGGTTGCAGGCCAAACTTTATCTTTAGATATAAACAAAGGCGTAGCTATTACTAATCTTGAAGTTGAAGCCAAAGCAGCTGCAATTGCAGTAAAATTCACAGTCGAAATGGACTTCAAACCATCTTATATTCCTGAGCCAAGCAACACGATATATAAGTATGCTGAAATTCGTGCAGAAAATCTGCCAGAGAGCGCCATTGGCATAGCAACAATAAGGTTCGACGTGGATAAAAAATGGCTTGCTGAAAACTCCATTGACGCGAATACGATAATTATGCAAAGATACACCGGAAGCTGGCAAGAGATACCAACTACAAAATTGAGTGAATCTGCGGATAAAGTTATGTATTCTGCGAGATCGCCTGGCTTTTCTTATTTCGCAATAACTGGAAAGAAAAGCGAAAAAAGCACTTTGGCAGAGCAAACTCTAGAAAAAACAGAGCAAACTGGTGCAGAAAATGAAATAACGGGCGCGGCCGTTGGAGTTGGAGCTAAAGGCGGTCGGTCCAATATTTGGAAAGTTGCTTTGCTTACTTTATTCGTAATTGCGCTTATAGTAAGGCCATCAAGAAAATTTATAATTAATAAATTAGTAAAAGATCCGTTCCGGCGAATATTTAGCAGTAAGCGAAAACAATCAGTAGCGCAAACAACAACACCACAAATAAAATCTGAATCTACGCAGACTGCTGAGCCTCAAATGCCAATTGTTCCACAAGAACAAAAACGAGAGCAACCGCCAGAAACAGCGCAGTAATTCGAAATATTTTCATTTAGCCTATCTGTCTTAAAAACTTTTCAAAGCTCAAAACCCCTAATTCTGAAACAATTCCAGTAATGTGCTTGGCCTCAGCAACTTCAAACGCAGGGTTTTCTACAATAATTCCTTTCGGATAGGCAGGCCAGACTTCGCCCGCATCCCTTTGTTCTATTTTCAAATTATCTGGACTGAATTTCCAGCTGTGCGAACAGCAGTAAACCGGAATTTTTCTAATTGAGGCAAGCTCTGCAAACATTTCAGTTCCAATTTTATTTGCAACGCCTTTCGGTGAAATCCAGTCAGCACCCATCAAAAATAAATCTGCCTTGGAAAGTGCTTTCATGCCTGCAGAATCAACAAGATGGTGGACTTTTATTCCAGCTTCTGCCAGCTCGCGCGCAGTAATCCTTCCTTGAAACAAAGGCCTCGTCTCGGTGTTGTAAACCTCAAACTTTTTTCCAAGTTTTTTCGCTTCTTTCAAAATACCTATAACAGTTGAAGAGTGGCAGTGGGTGAAAACAACAGATTTATTTTTTATCAGCGCTGCCCCGCATTTGAAAATTTTTTCCTTGTCATTTTTGAATTTGCAGATGAGGACTTCAGGGTCATGGCCTGCCTCCGCAGCAGAAATTGCGTTGAAAAGCATAGGTTCTGTTGGCCTTGCTTCTTTTAATAATCGGGAAGCAAGTTTTTTGTCCTTTGCATCTGCCCATGCCTGCAGAGCAACCTCTGCAATAGTCTGTGCTCCTTGTATCTTTAGGTGTTTTATGTAAGAAACTACCTGTTCAAGTGTGGCCATAAAAACCAATCAAAATTAGAGAATTTAAATCTATTTCTTTAACAAAGCATAAAGAAAGCCAGCCCCATAGCTAATATGCATAGCAAAAAAGAGAAAAGAAATCAACGGGATTGCCAGAGGAAGCTTTTTCTCAATTCCGGCAGGAACTGCAAAAGCCAAAGAAAAAAAACCATACAAAGCGATTGGAATTAAAAACTTAAAACTTAAAGTGGCAAGCACAGGCAATAACAATATATAAATCAAAAACACAGAAGGCGTAAAAAATAATAAATTCTGCGGAAAAGGCGTTTTAGATAATATTTCCTTAAGCACCCTGTTATATCCGTACTTGTAATGCTGTTTGCAGAATAGTTTCAAGTTTGGCCGCCTGCTGTGCTGGACTGCAATATCCGGAGAAAAAGCCATTTTTACACCGTTCTTTTTCGCGCGGGCAAATAATTCTGGATCTTCACCTGGATAAATAGATTCATCAAACCCTCCGATTTTGTCAAAAACTTTTTTTCTTACAAAAACATTTGCTGACGTGAGTGAAAATTCATCTGCATCAAGAGTAGTTTTTGTTTTTTTATATCTTTGTGCCATCGTGAACGAGCCAAAGAAAGAACCCATTGCCGCGCCTGCAGACTTTGCAAAGAAATTGTCGTGAGCAGAATCAACCTGAGGCCCGCCAAGTATGTCTATGCTATGATTATCATTAAGAAATTTCAAACCTTTTTCAAAATGATCTTTTTCAGGAACACTGTCATCGTCAAAGAAAAGAACAACATCTGATTTTGCAGACTTTATTCCGTTATTCCTCTGCGTGCTTGTCCTCGGAGGGCTGATTAGCAATTTTACATTTTCATGTCCTTCAGAAAAATCTTTTACAATCTGCTGTGTTTTATCATCTGAATTTCTGTCAACAATAATTATTTCATATTCACTAATAGGGATGCTTTGGGCAGTCCAGGCCTGCAAAGCCGCGCGAATCAGTTTCTCAGAATTATAAGTTGGGCAGATGACGCTTAATTTCATTTTTGTTCCAATTGTTTTTTAAAATAATCAATAGTTTGTTTCAGTCCAGTATCTAAATCAACTTTTGGCTCCCAGCCGAGCTTTTCCTTCGCAAGTGTTATGTCTGGCTTTCTCTTGTAAGGGTCATCTGCTGGCAATGGCATGAATATTATTTTCGACTGTGAATTTGTCAAAGAAATTATCTTCCTGGCGATGTCAATAATAGATAATTCAGTTGGGTTTCCAAGATTGACCGGCCCAGCAGTATTTGAATTCATAAGTTTGTATAGTCCTTCAACCATGTCAGAAACATAGCAGAAACTTCTTGTCTGCAGTCCATCGCCGTAGATTGTTATGGGCTCGCCTCGGATTGCTTGAAGTATGAAATTAGAAACCACCCTGCCGTCGTTCTGCGCAATTCGGGGCCCGTATGTGTTGAAAATCCTCGCGACACGTATCTCAACGCTGTGCTGGCGGTGATAGTCAAACATCAGCGTTTCTGCAACTCTTTTTCCTTCATCATAGCATGCCCGTATTCCAATCGGGTTTACATTTCCCTTGTAGGTTTCTTTTTGTGGGTGTTCAAGTGGATCGCCGTAGATTTCAGATGTTGAGGCCTGCAGGATTCTGGCTTTGTTAAGCTTTGCAAGCCCCAGCATGTTAATCACACCCATTGTGTTTGCCTTGATTGTGCGGATTGCGTTGAACTGGTAATGCACTGGCGCTGCGGGGCAGGCCAGATTGTAAATCTGCCCAACTCCTTCATGCAGATAAAGCGGATCTATTATATCGTGAGGAACAAATCTTAAGTTTGGATTTGCCAATAAGTGCTTGATGTTTTCCTTGCTCCCTGTAAATAAATTATCGACTGCAATTACCTTATGCCCTTTGCCAAGAAGAAATTCGCAGAGGTGGCTCCCTATGAAGCCAGCTCCGCCAGTAATTAATACATTGCTGTGCGAATCCATGTATTTTGAAGCTGGAAAAGTTATTTAATGCTTGTTGCGCAGAGTTAGTCTGAGTTATTTGCGCATATAATAACATCACTGCCAAAGTAGCCCGCGGATTTTGGAAGCAGGGCGTCCAGCATGATTGCCAGTGAAAATAGAAAAGGCCTTCTGTCCAGCCAATCTCCTCCGAACAAAACACTCCCGCGCCGTAATTCTATATTTTTGAAACCTGTTTCGCTGAGAGCTTTTTTCAGCTGTGAAGGTGTTTGCACCGATACGTGCGTTGATTCTGCCTGAGCCTGCCAGTATCTTCGCATGTAAAGCCATTTCTGCTCCTGCCTGAATTTGCTGATTATTTTTTTTGGAATTAATCTAGACAACTGCTTGAGAAAATAACTTTCATTCGGCGTGCTGAGTATGAGCCTGCCACCTTTTTTCAAAAGTGATTTTAATTTTAAAAGAGACGCTGCAACGTCTTCCATGTGTTCTATTACTTCGGAAGCTATTACTATGTCGAATTTTTCCAAATTCTCGGAACTGAAATCAGCAACGCGAAAGCTGCAGTTTTTTATGCCTAGCTGCGCGCACATGCCTTGCGCAGTTTTAATCGCAACTGGCGATAGATCTATGCCGGTGAAATGCACATCTTCCCTGCCCGCCTTTCGGTTAAGCATCAGTATGTCCATGCCAAGCCCGCATCCAATATCTAATACGGAAACATTTTTCTTACCTTGTATTTCTTTCAGGAAAAACCCTGCAAGATTGCTTTTTATTTTGTAAAAATAATAATCTTCGGAAGGCGAGCGCCAAAAAAGCTTCATGCCAGAGTGCATTGCGTCATATTGCCAGCTGTGTTCTGTATCTGTCATGCGGCAGTCAATCTGGAAACATATTTAAGTGTTTCTAATAATTTCTAGCAGTTATTTTTTCTTTCTAATAAGTGCAAGAACTGAATACCCGAGCAGGCCTGCAAGTATTAAAACGCCAAGCACGAGCCCGCCGGCAAGGTTGAAAAAAGCAGAAATGGCTGGCTTGCCAAAAAAATCAGATTTGATTTTCGGCATGGCTAAAATAGTTTTAGCAGTTTCTTTCAAAGTAAATGACTCTGTTTTTCCAATAACCAATGAATACTTTCCTGTCGCATCTCTGTTGTAGACTTTTATTAGGTATGTGCCTGCAGGCACCTTCTGCTCGAAGGAAGGCCCGCGTAGATAGTCATCGCCTGTAAAATCCTCGTGGAACTTTGTCCACTCAAAACCAGCGCTGCCAATTTTCTTGAAAAGCCTGCCATCCTGATAAATGTCAACTGCAAAATCAGTCCTTTGTTTTGGAATGTCAGGGACAGTTATTTCCAAATATAAGTTGAATTCTTTATCTGATTTTATCTGGTAATAATCTATTGTATCTTTTAACTCACCGTAAAATGCCTGAGATATTTCTGGGTTTTTGACTATGATTTGATTATCTATTGAGCTTTCTGTTTCAAAAGCAATTCTTGGCGGATAGGCTAATGCGATTGGAATCAAAAGCAATGCAACTAGAACAAAAACTATCTTTTTCAATTTACGCACCTTGCATACGGTTGTTTTTGGTTTTGGGTTTATAAACGCTATGTGAATATTTGCCATAAGATTATTTAAACTATAAGATGTTATTGCTGTTTTATGGCAAAACAAATATTTGTATTGGCAGTGCTGGCCCTATTTTTATTAGCGCCAGTAGCAGCTGCGATTGATGCAGAACAACCGAAAACAACGCCGGACAAGCCATTCTATGGTTTATCAGTAGCGCTTGATAAGTTATCACTTGCCATGACTTTTGACAGGAATGCGAAGGCAAAGAAAGCATTGGCGCATGCGAGAGAAAGGCTGCTTGAAATTCAGGCAATGAAAGGTAATCCAGACAAAGCAGAAATTTCTGCGAGGAATTATGCAGATGCGCTTGAAGTTGCAGCGCAAAATATTGAGAAGGCTACTGCAGTAAATGCAGATGCAGAATCTGACCAATTAACTGAAAATGAAAATCAATTAATACATCTGGCTGAAAAAGCAAATGAAGTTTCAGGAGAGCTGGCCAGCGATAAGACAGCAGACCAGACTAAAATCAATTCTATAAATGAAAAAATTGCAAAACATCGGGAAGCAATACAACGTTTGGAAGGTAAAAAAGCAAAACTGATGGACAAGCTGTCTGATGTTAAAAAAGTAAAAGTAAAAGAACATGATTTGGAAAAAGAAACAAAAGCTATGGAAGAGATTGCAAAGGCTGAAACTGCAATAGCGGTTGCAGATGCTTCTGAAAATATAATTATGGTTGCGAATAAACATCTAACTAATGCCAAGACTGCCCTAGCAGCAAAGAAATTCGGCGAGGCTTACGGGCAGGCCAATGCAGCATACAGGCTTGCTACTGCTGCGCATAAGATAAATGATAAAGAGGCGAAGGAAAACAAAACTGATGCTGGCGAAGGCACTGCCAAAAATAATTTTAAGGGTCAGAAGGCTGATTAATACTGGCATCTCCACTCCCCAGTGCGTGCTAACTTATTTAATACGCCTGAGCAAAACCAACTTATCAAGGGAGGTAAACAATGAAAGATGGAAAAAATTGCAGCTGCGCGCACCACACAACCATGCACACAATGTTTGGCCTGTTCGTACTGATATTTGGCATCTCAGGCCTGCTCAAGGCAATGGGCAACATTTCAGCAGAAACATTCAACTGGATATGGCCCTCGTTAGTAACAATAGCTGCGCTTGGCAAGCTGGCAAAAAACATGTGCAAGTGCTGCTAAAGGTTTATTTTTTTGATTTATTTTTTAATAATAATGTTTTTAAGCTTCAAATGCGATATATAGTCATGGATATTAAAAATATTATTTGGTGGATTGGCTTAATATTTATACTTATTTTCGCAGCATATGTTGGAATGAATATTAGCAACATGCAAAATCCAAAAATTATTGAACGCCTGCTTATTGCAAGTTTAGTTTTTGGTGCAGGCATAACTATTTGTGCGGTTTTGAGTTGGAAAAAACAACAACCAGATTATTCGTAAAAGTTAAATACTGCATGTCATAATAATTAATATGGGCGAAATATTATCTGCGATTGGTGACTTTTTGAAAGAAGAAATGAGAAAGAGTCGCGAAAGAGCGCACAGAAGAGAAGAAGCGCAAAAACAGTTTGATCAAATACGTCGCGAGGCTAAAGCTGCCGAATTAGGCAGAGTACAAGCTCACGATGAATACGCAGATCAAAAAAGAAGAGAAAGAGGAGTGTGGGAAGATCCACTTGGAATTAAAAGGACATCTATGGGCAGAGAATTTTGGTTCGGCCATGATCCTTTTATGCCAAAGAAAAAACGACGCAAATAATGACTGTCAATTTACTATTATTATGAAAAAGCGCAGGGTTCAAAACCCCGCAGTTTACTGCGCTTTTCCATTCCTTGAACCCGCCTTCTAGGCGAGTGCCGTAAAAACCCCGCACTTCATCGGAAAATTTCATTTTCCGAGTGTGATGGAAAATTCTGAAAGAATTTTTCACATAGTGCGGGGAATAGGCACAAGCGGCGGGTTCAAGTTATTGAGGAGCGTTTGAAATAGTTTATTCTCTCTTAGTGTATACAATAATATTTATAGTGGCATGTGCCATATAATTATATAATGGCCACAGTCTTTTCAATACGAAAACTTTAAAAGTTCAGACTTGGCTATTTAATCACTACATGGTAGCAAATGGCATGTCAAGGGAAATGAAAATCAAAGAAGTAGAAAAATCTCTAAAGAAAGTTAAAGAAGCTCTGGCAAAGTATGGCAATCCATTTGAAGGCAAAAGCACAATGGAAATTCTTAAAATAATAAGAACTAACTAATATTTTTTATTTTAATTCTAAACGCAGATTCTAGCGGTTTATCAAAATCAGTATCTAAAGTAATAAATGCTTCTGCATTTGCATCTATCGCACAAGCGTAATTCAAAGCATCCATAGATTCCAAGCGGTTATTTATTTTTACCAAAGCAGGTATGATATTAAATGCGCTAAAAGTTGGCACAAACATTTCTATTTCAAACTTTTCAATTAAATCTCTAAAACTTTCAAATAGGGATTTTCTCAGGTCCGACGTGGGAAATTCGAGTATAAATTTAGAAATTTCGCCAAGAACAGAAATTGCCACGCATAAACGATATGTTTTGCCATAATTATATAAATAACTAAAACATTTATCTTTATTCTGCTGTTCGATTAAAATTTCTATAAACACTGAAGAATCAACATGATGCGCGGGCAAGGCCCGAAATCGTTCAACTTTTTCTTCCTTGCTCTTTTCACTCATTAATTAGGATTTTAGTTTGCATATTTAAATTTATTGAATTTTAAACCTCAGCATAAATCTGAACAAAGTTCAGCTAATGCTGCTCTATGTAAGTTTGTAGCGCAGCAAAGCCCCAATCCCGCCCAGCCCCTTCAGTTTCTCACCAGCTTCGTTATCAGTAGAAATAATATGGACCTCGCCGCCTTGCTGTTCCACTTTGTCAATCAATTGCTCAAAATCTCCGAATTTTTCTTTTTCCCGCGCTTTTTCAATAATTTCATCTGTGAAAAGCAAAGTCCTTACTGCGTTTGCCTCAACTGCCTTGATAACATCTTTTCCGTAAGCTGCAAGCCCTTTTTTCGCAATTTCAACTAAAAGCTCTTCAATAAGCTCAAATTCTTTTTGCAATTGCGACTTTTTCAAAATCTTTTCAAGGATTCCCCTGTTAATCAGTTCGTTGAACGCCCTTTTTGTCCCTGTTGATGATGATTCTAATTTAATTTTTTTTACAATCTTTGCATCTTTTTCTTTCAGAGCATTAAACATCGTTTCCTTCCAGAAAATCGGCGAGGCAACAATAATTATTTCTGGGTTTGATTCTGAATTTATCCTCAGTATTTCGGCAACAACTTTTCCCAAACCATTATCTGTTTTCTCAACAAATCTTTTTTTTGCCAAGCGCAATTCAAAGCCAGCCAGATATTGGAAACCGCTTGCAGTGAGCGCGGCAATGTGGGCCTGCTCATCGTCAAGGATAACAACAAGCGCTTTCGGTGCTTTTGATGCGCGTTCAGCATCTTCCAATCTCCGCAATTGGTAATCCTTCCATGGCTTTTCGATTTTGATTACATCTTCCGGAAAAATGTCCAGTGTGTGCGCCGCGCCGATTTGCAATTCCTCAGAGCCTGCCAGAATTTCGCCCGAAACTTTCAGGACTGCTGATTCTAATTTTACCTTGTTTGTTTTTATTTTCGCGAAATAATTTTTCACAACAACCTTGGAGCGCTCACCCTCTCCGGAAAGTTTTACTTTTCTTTTTATCTCGCCGGAAATAAAATCGCCAATCTCGACTATTTTTGAGAGATGCCAGAGGTCGTCTAATGTATCTACGCGGATTTTTGCGATGCCTTCTTTTCGATTAAAGTTAATTACTTTCATTACAATGCCCCTCGAAAAGAAGACCCGCGAAATGCGCAAGCATTTCAGCGATGCCTTCTTTTTTGTTGAAGTGGATGGTTTTCATTTTAGTTTTTTATGCAAAATAAATATTGCTTTTTTTCTTTCTAGGGGTGTTTTATTTTTTAAAAGTTTTCTGAATTTTATTGCATAAACAAAATACCATTTCTCCATGCGAGATTTAAATTTTTTTGCTTTTTTCTCAAGCACGTTTAGTTTTTTCTGAAGCCAAAAATCGCAATAAGTAACTAAACCCTCGTCATATTTCCAATATTTGCTGTTTTTTTTCTGAAAATTTATTTTATTTTTAATTAATAAAATATGAATTAGTTCATGCAATAATACGAATCTTATAATCCATGGCATGTCAGATTTTTTTTCTAACTGCGCTAGCGAAGATATATTTGCTAATAATATTACGCGGTCGCTTTTTTTTAATTTCGCTTCAATTTTATTCAAAGCATTAGAAAATTTATTTTTAAGTTTTTTATTTTTTAATTTATCGCAAAACCTTTGCATCACTTTATAATCTTTTTTATCTATAACTTGACCCCCCCATGATTTTGCGAGGTTTGAAAATTCTTCTGAAACTATAAATTTATTAAGATTAGCGAGCCTTTTTTCAACAGTAACCCCGAATTTTCGATAATCTTTATCTGGGCACATGCCGCAGTAATTTGTTAGCACTTTCATGTCAGCAGGAATAAAAATATAACGTAGCCAATCTGAATTATGTCTGAGATCTAGATGTTTTGATAGCCTTAATATCTGCCTGCGAATTTTGGATAATATTTTTTTCATATAACTAACTCTGTCTATCTGGCTTAATAAAATTAATTAATGCAGGGCGGCGGTACTGGCCTTGACGCATTTGTCTTTGGTTGGAATGCGCGAAACAAAGGTGATGATTTGCTCTCGCGGCTTGAAAGTTTGAGGTAATGTTTTGGGTTAAGGTTTGATAATAATATGTCCCAAAAGCCTGTCAACCTCAATCCGCACCACGCGCTGCTTTCTAATCCACTTTGCCTCGCTGATTATTTCCTTTGGCACGGTAAGTGACAGGGAAAAATACTGCCCAAAGTGGCTTTTCCTTTTTTGCACACGTATTTTCATAACTGCAGTCTGACTGCAGTCATACTTTTTAAAGGTTTCGTAGATTTTAGGCGTAATTAGATGTTGAGCATCAAGCTGTCAGATATGCAAGCTCGGTTTTAGGCGCGTTGTCCAAATCCAGAACAATAACTTCTGGTTGTGGTGTTTCAAACAAATATGCTTCTGATTTCTCGCTTTCTAGCATTTGGCAGTATGGCTTGCTAGCCTCCCGCCGCTGGCAGCCGGCTTCCTGCAATAAATACCAATTACGAACTACAAACTCAAAACTGCTTACTAATATGGCGAGCGGCGGGTTCAAGTTATTTAATAGCGCCATTGTTGGCAATGGCAACATTTATATATAAACTTTCAGAATTAAAAACATGGCCACAACAACATTATTTCGTGCGAATAAACGTGCTGCTTCTTCGGTGTATGAAGGAAATTATGGCGGGATGATACTTCTGATAATCATGTCTGGCGCAATCCTGACATACCTTCTGCTCGTAACGCCTGCGGAGCGCGAGAAATTCGGAATAGTGCCTGAAAAATACGCAAGAACCCTGCTTGATGTGGCGCCCGGAACAATAAGCGTTTCAGAATCACAGGCCCGCGCAAAGGATTTCAATTTTGGCACAATAAATCTTGATTATTCCATAAACCAGATTTCTGAGGAACTGCGGAATACGATAGCATTAAGGAGTGCAGGCTTTTCTGAAGACACAATCAGCCTTCCTGTAACTTTAGACCAAACCGCAGAATCAATCCTTCTTCAGGCAGTTGTTTCAGACAAGCTTGGCGATGGCAAACTGTTGGTTTTCCTGAACGGCATTGAAGTTTTCAATGAAGCTGTAAACAAAAACCAGATTTTGAAAATAACCCTGCCGAAAAACCTCTGGCAGGCCAGCAATACATTGAAGTTTTCAGTCTCATCGCCGGGAGCAGCTTTCTGGAATACAAATTCTTATTCGCTTGTAAATGTAAACCTAATCACAAATAAGTATGCGCAGGCAAAGGCGATAACTACGCAGTCCTTCACACTAACAGGCGAACTGGCAACAGGCTTGCAGAAAGCAACACTAACTGCTTACGTTACTGCAACTGTGCCAAAATCAAATTACGAAATCACTGTAAATGGCAAGGCAGTTTATAGCGGAATAGGCATCGGAAGCATCTCTCTTGAAATTCCAAACAATTATCTGGTTTCCGGAGAAAATAAAATCGCATTCAGCGTTGCAAAGGACAGCGGATATAGGCTTGCCTTCACAAAAATAACAGCAACATATTATCTCGCAGGCCTGAAAGCAAAAAAATACACTTTCTTTGTGAATGATTACAATTGGAATCAAATAAGAGATAGCGGAATATACTGCACAGTAAAAGCAGTAAAATCATCTGGAGGCGATTCTGTAAATGTCCGCGTGAATGGAAAGAGCCTGAAACTCGGATTCATAGAAGGCAGTGCAGATGCGCAGGCCTGCCAGTATTTCATCAAAGGCGACAATGAGCTTGTTCTGGGTTCAAATGAGCCAGTTGAACTAAGCAGTTTGAAGGTTATGGTTGGGGCAAAGCAGTAATGGCACAAGGAGATAGTGACGCAGCAGGATTTTTTGCTGGAATGGATGCAGAAACAGCAACAAAGAAAAAAGGCTTGTTTAGCCAAGTAATTGATAAAGCTAAAAAGTCCGGCGTGGGCAAGGCAGTTGGCAAAGCAAAAGCTGCAGCTGGCAAGGCAAGTGCAGGCTACCAAAACGTAAGCGCGGCTGGAGGGATGGCAAATAGGCACTCTGCACTTCTGCAAAAGCAAAGGACTGAAGGGCTTAGTGAAGAAGAGGAAAAAGAGCTGGCCGGCATTGGAGAGAAAAAATCTGCATTATCCGGGCTAGCAAAATTTAGTTTTGTTGGTACAAAATTTCACTCCTTATTCTCGAGCTGGCTCGGACCCATAATAGTCTTTGTCGTAACAATCGTCTTTGGCGGATTTTTGCAGTTTTTCTTCCCATTATTTTTAGTAATCGGATTAGTAGCGGGGTTTGTTCTGGTTGGCCTAAAAGCATTTCCAACATTGACAAAATACATTCTCGCGATTGGAATAATCATAATATTATTATTTATACCCATGAGCCCGATAGCAAAATCATACGGAATTGATTACGGTTCTTTATCGCTCACTGGAAAACAATCGTCGAAAGCAACAGCAGGCGTCCAGACACAGCTCAGTGCAACTTTCAGCTGCATTCTGGGCGGAACAAACTGCGAACTAATAACAAATACATATAAGTCAGAGCAGGCGCAAAGCGATTATACTGCACAGGTAAGCGATGTCGGCGTTAAACTTGAGCATCTCGGGCCTGCAAGGGATTTCGCAAGCAAAGACACGCCGGAAATACAAGCAATAGTTAATGCAAAAGGATTTTACAAATCTCCAATTGGCGTGATTGTCAGTGCAGCATCAGCTAGTACTGATCAGAAAATAAAGGATGTGCTGACTGGCGGCAGTTGGAACTGTCCGACTATTTCTCCGAGCAACAATATTAGAAACAAATTCATCTCATGCTCTTACAATCAAGAAATTTGCGTTAAGGAAGGTGATACGTTCAACATGCCAGTAGAAGTATCAATAATTGCTCAAAATACAGTTACTATGGCAAGCAAGCAATTTGCACTTACAACATCAGGAGTTATGTCTTCAATTGAAGGTGATGACCAATTAAGTTATTTTGGATTTGATAAAGAAAATTTTAAATCCGTGCAGATTGGCGACGAATCTGCAAATCTTGCGATTTATGCAACAACTGGGCAGGATGTCTTGCCGGGAGATTTTGCTAATACAATTGCCATAAAGATTGCAAATCCGGGCAGTGGCAAGCTGATGCCATCAAGAATTAATCTGACAATGCCAGCGCAGTTAGCAAAATATATTGATTCTGATAAGAGCCAATTTAATCCTACTGATGCACAAAAAGCACAGCAGAACGGCACAATTACACTGGTTCGGTCTATCAGCGGAGACATTGAAACAAGCAAATTCAAAAACTGGTATTTGGTGTTTAATGATAAATTATCTAAAGAAGTGAAAAACAGCGAAGTTACAGTATTTTCAATTGCAGCATCTGCAACGTATAATTATGCAGATTCGCAGTCCCTCATAGTGCCGATAACTGGATCAGGTACATGCTAAAAATAATAACATGAACTCGAAATCAACAAACACAGCTGTTACATTATCACTCATAGCTTTATTTATTTTAATCAGCGGATGCGTGCAAAAAGATGTGCCGCAAAAGCAATTTATAGCTTCTGATGATGCGCTCGTAATGAGCTTTCAGGCAGGCAGTCCTCCAGATAAAGTATTTTCAGACAGCGAATTTGACATAGTTCTTCAGGCAGAAAACAAGGGAGAGCACGGGCTTGCGCTTGGCGATGTAAGGTTTGTACTGACTGATGCGGGCTTCAGCAATGGACAGTCAGAAATTATGAAAAACTCGCAGAATATTGCACCGGCAAGCCAGGCAATCAGCGGCGAATATCTGGCTGGCGGAATTGATTTTGCCAATTGGAATGGCATGAAATATGCGTCCGTAATGCAAGTCACTGAAATGAAAAAAATACCGGCAAGGGTTGAGGCGTGCTATCCTTACGAAACAAAGGCATCTGCAACTCTGTGCGTAAAAGCTGGCACGACCGCAAAATGCAGTGATGATGAAGAAAAAACAGTGGCAAACTCAGGCGCGCCAGTCAAAATCACAGAATTTTCGCAGATTGGAAGCACAAAGACTGCAACCGGCGTGCAGACGGGGTTTAAGTTTAAAGTTGCAAGGACTGGCGGAGAAGAGTATAAATTTTATAGCAATGTGGCAGACTGCCCCACGCTAAGTGCAATCAACGCTAACATAATAAATGTAGCAGTTGATATGCCAAAGACTACTTGCTCGCCAACTACCGCAATATTAGATAGCAAGACACAAGAATCTGATTCCATAACTTGCACAATTTCATTTGATACTACATCAAGTTTCGAGAAAGTTATACCGATAAAGCTTAATTACGTGATAAAGCAAAGTACTAACAAAGATATACAAATAATCCCGCTTCCCAAATGAAGCATAAACGCAGTTTCACTACTTAGCGTATTTCATAAAGCTTTAAAAATAAGCCCTGTATTTAATAATTGATAATCATGGCCACGAAAAACGATTATGTGATAGTGCTTATAATTGCAGTGTTATTGTTAATGGCAAGCGGTTGCGTTGGGAAAAAGACAACAACTGTCGCGGCTGGCGCGGGGACTGCTTTTGCAGGCGGAAATGATGGGCTGACCTTGTCATTTGTGCCCGGCGAGCCTCTGGATGAGTTTTACACTGGCGATGAGCTGAAAATAGGATTGCTTCTTGAAAATAAAGGCGAATACGGCATCACACCTCCAAATAATCCAATGGTTTATGTGGGCGGAGTTTCGTCCAGTGCTTTTACGCCGAAACCGACTTTTGCCAAAAATTATGCAAACGCATTAGATCCTGTAAAAATAACTGGTACGCAGAAAATTCCGGGCGGACAAGATACGATAGAATTTCCATCTGCAACAGAATCAATGAAGTACACAGATACAGTCATAGGACAATTTGTTGATTTGACTCTTACTTCTGCAGTATGCTATCCATACCAAACAAAAGCAATTGCGCTGGCCTGCCTGAGCAGTAACCTGCTGTCACAGACAGTTGGCAAGGAAATATGCAAAATTTCGGGCGAGAAAAACCCGCAAAGCGCTGGTGCGCCAGTAAAAGTAACGTCTGCTATTGAATTGCCAACAGGGCAGAAAAAAGTTGGCTTCCAGATAAAAATAAAAGATGTTGGCGGCGGATTCACTTACTCATTGGACCGAACAGAGGACTGCAGATCTACACCAATAGCTCAGCAGAACATGGTTAAGGTAACTGCAGTAATTGGCGGAAATGTGGCAACTGATTGTGTGAGCAAAGATGTCCGCTTGATAAATGGAGAAGGCACTGTAACATGCAGGACGCCGAATGACCTGCCTGCTGACCTCGTGAGCGGAATATCGCAGATACCATTGACAGTAACTGTTGATTATAAATATATGAGCGAAGCAACAAAGAAAATCAAAGTAAGGAAAGCAGAAGTTTGATTTTTTATTCTATTATTTATTTTTCTATTATTTAATATTGCCAAACAAATAAACTATCAACTAAAAAACTATTAACTGAACAAATAACTAACAACTAAATACCAATAACTACCCTATGTAATGCACATCAGGCTTTTCGGTAAACTGTGTCTTCAGCTTCTTAAGCTTAGTAATTCCCTGCAATTCATCAGGGTTATTGCCATCCTGCTTGATTTTTGACTGCGTTTTCTCATATTCAGCAGATTCCTTGTCCAGTTCGCTTAAATCCACTTCCATGCCAGTGATTTTCTTCAGCTGAGTAAGCACTGATTTAGCTTCCTTGAACCCAAGATGCGAAGGATGCCCGTAAGTTTCGGATAATAAGGCAATCCCACCCATGTTCCTCAGCCTCGCCAATCCCAATAGTAGGCCAGAAGCGCCAACAATAGCCTCTACTTTCTTTCCTAATTTGAAGCTNNCTTGTATTTGTCAAGAACGCCTCTGTCAGTTGCGGCGCCGAATACCTTTGGAACTTTTACCTCTGAAGCAAGGCCTATCCCGCCAAGAGTAACAACTTCTTTGCATCCAAGCTCTGCCGCCATATCGAGTATTTTTTCAGAGAATTCATAGCTGGCCCTTGGAGTGTTTGGCTGGTCATCGCCTGCCAGGAAAAGGTAATCTCTTTTCTTGCCTTTTGAATAATAAAGCGCTATCGAAGGCAGTTCGACAAACCCTTCATCATTAAAATAAACAGAGTGCCAGAAATCGTGAGAATGAATCCTGTACAAAAGCTTTGGCTTCATGGTGTCGATTAGGAAATCCACAGCTATCTTTCCAACCTGCCCCATGCCTGGCAGGCCCTCAATTAAAACAGGGTCTCTGAGCTTTGGCATTTTCTCAATCTTTTTCTGTAACATCCATTTTGACATATTAAGCACACTACTCTCTTTTGAAGTCAATTGATATATCTTTTGTTCCTGCTGATTTTTCCATACTATCTTTTAATATCTTCATCAGGTCTTCTGCCTGCTTGAAATCCTCTGCAATTAATTTGAATTTGTATTTCGGCGCGCCGAGATATTTTATTTCAAAATCAATTTTCTTTTTCTTGGCAAGGGCCTGCGCTTCCAAAATTATTTTCTTGATTATTTCAATTCCATTCGGTGCCTTTGTTGCTACTGTTAGAGTGCCGATAATTTCAGCTTTTGGAAGTATTATTCTTTTTTCAACAAGCTCCGCAAAACTTTTCGCAATATCTTTTTCGATTCCGAATTCATCAAGCTTGCCAGCCCCCTGCTTTGCAATGTCAAGTATCGTTGGGAAGAGCAGGCCTGTCTTCGCAAGAATTTTATTTCCGATTTTTTCATAAGCTTCTTTTGTTGTTATTCCATTCTGCTTTGCAAAAACTTCCATGATATCGTTTGCTTTTCTCTCGCTATCCCATTCCTTAATTTTATTCCTCTTCTGGCCTTCACCTACGCGCCGAAGTGATAATTCTGCATATCTTTTTACTGTGTCGATTGACATCACTGAGCAGACCACCTTTCCGCCAGCCTTCAAGTAAGTCTTCATGCCTCTTACGAATTTTCTTGCGATTTCAGAAACATGAATCATCCCCTCGACCTTGTCATATTCATCAAGTGTTGCAAAAACCGAACTAGGAGTAGCTTCCTTAATTGTGCAGATAACAAGGTCATCTTTTTTTGGCAGATCTTTAAGTCTGTACATGAGAACTAAGCCCGTTTAGTTAGTATTTTAAACTTTGTCACTACGAATTTAAGACGTATTTGCGTGATTTGGGGCTGTGAAGTGCATAGGTTTAAAATTCTTTGCCCCGTAATTTTTTTATGCAAGAAGATATTTACGATAGGTTTGTTAGCCACGCTATTGCGCATGGTTATGTGCCTGGCGGCAGAACTGGCAGGATACCTGCTGGCAGGCTTGCAATCCTTAACGCATTAGATGATGTTCTTGATGAAAGAAATTTTCTTTTTTCAAGCATGATTTATGATAAAATGAAGAAGACTTTTAATCATTCTGCAAGGCACATGCAGTTTGTAGGACTACTGATTGTTCCAAGGCGCGATTTCATAGGTTTATTTTTCAAGCGAGGAATAAACGTTGTTGCACTTGATGAATTTCTGAATAAGTACGTCCTGCAGGGTGCTGAAGTTGATAAAGTGCGGCTTGTGCGCCATAAACCGTTAAATGCACAACATAAAGAGTATGTAATCTATAAACAACCAAGAAGTGCTGCAGAATATTTAAGAGAAAGAGTTACTGTGCAACGTGTTGCGGAGTTAAAAGTCGCGCAGGTAAATTTAGAAATTTAGGATAGGATTTCCAGAACATCTGCCTTAATTTGCGCTTTTCCGCCCTTTGGTGTTGCCAGAACTTCCTGGCAGACAAGGCATTTTACTTCAGATGATGCATTTGAGAAAATTATCTGTTCGTTCTTGCATTTCTGGCATCGCACTTTGATAAATTTGGTTTTTGGCTCCATTTTATACCTGCTCAAATTTCTTCATTCTTATTGGATTGTGTTTTAAATTGATTTTCTTGCACACAGGGCATTCGAATTTCAGGGCAATCTTCCTTGTGGTTTTCGAGACATTGACTGTTTTCCTAGGAGAACCGCCATAGCCCATGAAAATCTCTCCGACATGCCGGACTCCGCGCTTCAGGCCTGTGATTTTTGTCTTTGGCCTTGCTTTTGTCTTGACAACAGATACTTTTTGCGCAGTGTGCTTCTTGCACGTAGGGCAGTATCTATTTTGTACTTTTGGAGCTTTCATATGAAATCGCTTAGTTTTTGGCTTTATAAATCTTAGCAAGATTTATTCGCGGACGAGCAAAGCGAAGTTTGCGTTAAAAATCTTCTCAATCAGCAGGCTCGCCATCACCTTCAGCTTCAACTATTTCTGCAGCATCTATCGGCACCCTTGTTTGCGGAACAGCTGCCTTGCCCTGCGCAAGAAGAATTGTTGCTATCTCTTCAGGAATTTTCACAACTTCAGTTTCTCTATAAGGCCCATAGGATTTTAAGTCTGGACCTGTCAATTGTGGAATAGATTGGAGGATTTTTACTTCCTTGAAAATCACGGATGGCTCGCTGGATTCGCTGGCCTGTGCAGGCTGGCTTGCCTCAACAACAGCATCTTCTTTCTTCTCTGGAATGCCTGCATTTTTTATAGCATTGAAAAATCCATCAGTTGCTTCTCTCAGAAGTTCAACCATGCAAAGATACATTTTTTCTTCAGCTGGCAGGAAATTAGTCGTATCTTTTATTTTAAAATCAGAGCGCGCAGTAAAAATCGCGCGGTTTATTATTTTTTTCTCGCGTCGTTCGTATAAGTCGCGGAGCGCCCGCGTTGCATTTTCAACCTCTGGCTTTAACTGATCCCGTGAAGATTTTTCAAAAAGCGCAGATTCTTTCTGTTTTTGCATAAGTTCTTTTTTCAGATCAAAATATTGGCAGATTTTCTTCAGCAATTCAGGATTTATCTGCTGGAGGTCTGTGGAATACTTTTCTCCCCGCAGTAATTCGTAAATATCTTCATAGGTGAAGTCTGCCATGTTTTAGCAAACAGGTTTTCATTTAAGTAAATTATGGTGATTGAGTGCATAGTATGTTAGTTAGCAAGGCATATATTTCAATAGTGCTATTTGTAATATATCCTATTACGTTTTGAAAAGAATTGTTTAAAAACTAATAATTGAAACTGTAATTATGGGTGCTGATCTGCAAACCCTGGTGGATTTTTCTGCTCTTAGCTGGATTAAAAGAAATATTACTGTGCCTGGAAGTTTGGCGCCAGAACAAGCAGAAGAATTCAAGCTGGCAAGGTATTGGCTGCGCCAGGCAAGGACATTTGCATATGGCTGCAAACCAGATTTAGCAGAGCAATGCCTTGGCGTGGCAAAGCTACATGGCGCTATGAGTGGCGTTGATTTTTCTAAAGCAATTGCAGAAGTAAGAAGTTATTATTCTGGCTCGGCTTCTTGATTTTTCCTCACACTAAATCTTGGATAAGAAATTGGATTCTTAATCTTCTCGCAGATGTGGTCTGGCTTGCAAATTCCAATGTCTTTGTAATAATCCCTGCAGTTTGGAGGTGGAATTTTTTCAGCCTGCTTCTTGTGCCAGTTTAGCTGGGCTCTTAAGTAGCCTTCTTTCAGCGGGCCGCTGTTTTTTGAATTCCATTCTCTTAGCTCTGCCTCTATTTCCTGCCAATCCCATTTCGCAGACTTCAAAAAATTCATATATGCAAAAAGCGCCCTTTTCCTGCCGTCTGCCAAGCCGTAGATGCACTTCATGCATGGTGGGAACTGCTCTTTCGGAACTTTCTCAGAAAATTCTAAAATCAATCTATCTGTTTTTGTTTTTTGCTTGTCAGCCAGCAGAGTCTGGCGGGCCTGCCAGTCCATGGCTTGCACTAATAATTGCGAAGCCTCGCCAGGCGTGACGTCATGAGAGAGGAACTGCACTTTTGCTTCTGTTACATTTTTCAGCTCAGCTTTTTCGATTGTAAACTCTGGAAGCTCATCTAGCGTGATTGGCAGGCTGACTCTCCATCTTTTTTCATTTACAGAATACGGCGCGCGGATGAGATGGCGCGGCGCAATTGCAATTATATCTAATCCTAAAACAGAAAACGGATCAAATTTAAAATTTCGGAAAAATTCTTCTTTTTTCTCATAGAATTTGCTCTCTGAAATATCTTTCCTCTGCACAAAAGCTCCAAATCCCTTGTCCTCATAAACAACTGGCGCAGAATCAGGTGCTGACTGCTTGCCAGCAAACAAGGCTTCTTTTGTTTTTTTGGATTTTTCAATTATTGTTTTTATATCGCCTTCGAATTTCAGTATTCTGTCTGCAAGATGCGGGCGGATAAACTCTTTTAAGTAGCCTACAATCGCCTGCGGTGTTTCTGGGAATGCCAGCTTCTCGTCTGAAAGCGCGATGCTGGGAATTCCGAGATGCCAGCCAGTGCCACCGGAAAACTTCAGGCTGATGCAGTTGACATCATGATATTTAAGCGATTCAACAAGAAGCTGTGCGCATATTTTGGACCATTCGAGAAGCTTGCAGTCAATATCTATTATGAAATCCCAGCCAGCCCGAAGTTCGTCCATATCTTTTTTTGTCGATTCAGAGCTTAACAGCAGGGGATCGCGCCACAATTCCTGCGAGCAATGGATTGATGTCATGCCCCTTCGTGCAGCATCTGTAATTTCTTTCGGAAACTGCAGGGTGTCTGGCCTTTTGCCATGAATTTCATCAAATTGCAGGGCAACTTCCCTGCCTTCAGAATATCTTACTATCTCTGAGGCAATGCCTGGCTTCGAATAATATGCTATTAGCTCTGATAGGCGCATAAATAACTATGAACCGATTATAATTTAATTCTTTTGAAAATTCTTGGCAAGCTGGCAAGCGGAAGAGTATTAACAACATCCTTTGCCTCGAGCCAGCCTCTCCTTGCAGTGTGCACGCCATACTTCATCAAGCCAAGCTGTTCTGGCGAGTGCGCATCGGTGTTTATCGCAAACTTCAGGCCGAATTGTTTTGCAAGCAGAATGTGTTCATCTTTCAAATCAAGCCGTGCGGGGTGCGCATTTATTTCAATTATTTTGTTATTCCGCGAAGCAGTATCAAAAACTTTTTTCAAATCAACTGCATAAGGATTTCTTTTATTAATCAATCTTCCTGTCGGATGCCCCAGAACGTCTATGTATTTATTTTCAAGCGCAGTGCATATTCTGTCAGTCATTTTATTTTCTTCGCTCTTGAATCCAGAATGAACTGAGCCTATAGCTATATCAAGTTTTTTCAAAATCTCATCCGGATAGTCCAATTCGCCGTTTCCAAGAATGTCGACTTCTGATGCAGTAAATATTTTTATTCTGAATTTTTTCTGCAGAGTTTTTATTTCGCTAATCTGTTTCACCAGCCTTTCGATTTCCATTCCGTGCGCGTTTGCGCGTGTTGCTGAATGGTCTGAAATAGCCATGTATTCGTATCCCAACTTCTGCGCACGCGTAGCCATCAGCTCTATTGTCGAAACTCCATCGCTGTATTTGGTGTGCATATGAAAATCTCCGCGAATATCGGATGGCTTTATCAAATCTGGAAGCTTATTTTTAGCAGACGCGCTTAATTCTCCGCGGTTTTCGCGGAGTTCTGGCTCGATATAATACAGGCCAAGTTTTTTGTAAAGCTCTTCCTCTGTCCTGCCAGCTACATATTTGTTTGTTTTTCTATCAAATAAGCCATATTCAGAAAGTTTGTATCCTTTTTCAATTGCAATCCTTCTGAGCGCAACATTGTGATCTACATTGCCAGTGAAGTAATTCAGTGCGGCACCAAAGGCCTTTTTTCCAACAACACGCACGTCTGCCTGAAGGCCATTCTTCAAAATTACCATAGACTTTGTCTCGCCATTCGCAAGAATCCTGTCAACAAAAGGCATTGTTGTAAACACATCCATTACTTTTTTTGGAGTATTTGAAATAGCAAGAATGTCCAAATCGCCGATAGATTCCTTCCAGCGTCTTGTCGAGCCGGCTGGCATGGCATGCTCTACGCCGGGGACTTTTTTCAAAATAGAAACAATTTTGTCTGCAATAGGTATTGCCTCGTCAAGCAAAAATCTCGACTTGCCTTTTTCTAATAGTTCCAGGCCAAGTGCAATATTTTTCTGCGATTTTTCGCCGAATCCATCGAGTTTAGCAATTTTATTTTTAGATATTGCTTTTTTCAAATCCTTTATTGAACAAATTTTCAATTTTTTGTGCAGGACTGCTGCTCTCTTCGGGCCGACAGAATCAATATCGAGCAATTTCGCCAGCCCTGATGGAAGTTTTTTTCTAATATCTTCAAATTCAGGAATTTTTCCAGTTTCAATGTACTGTGAAATCTTCAGCGCAATTGCCTCGCCTATGCCAGACAGTTCCTGAAGTGCGGCAAGCCCGCCTTTGGCATATATATCTGCTATATCTTTTTCAAGGTTTTCAATAGTTCTGGCAGCTTTCCTATATGCAATAGGCTTCCATGCAACATTTAGCATCTCTAGAATATCAGCTATTGCGTAGAATTGTTCGGCGATTTCCTTATTCAGCATAGCCAGCTAAGCTAGCAGGCCTGTGAATAAAAATCTATCTCTCGCTTCTGTGTCCGAATCCGCGCCTTTGCCCGCCAAACCTGCTTCCGCCCCGCGAATCTCTCCTTGGACCGCCTGCGCTTAAACCCCGGTGCCCATGGAATCCACCCTGCCTTTGCCCGCCGCCAAAGCCGCCAGGCCTTTTGCCGAAATCAAAAAATAATCTTTTGAAGTCCGGAGTTGCGAGCTTTTCAATAGTGATATCTCTGTTCGATTGCACATGCCTGAAATTAT
Organism: Nanobdellota archaeon; assembly: GCA_013331935.1. Taxonomy (GTDB): domain Archaea; phylum Nanobdellota; class Nanobdellia; order UBA10117; family UBA10117; genus UBA10117; species UBA10117 sp10117u. The sequence continues at coordinate 49,710 of DUFN01000026.1, forward strand.
CAAAGTCCTGCTCAGCTAAAAGAGAAATCGCTTTTCCAGCTTCTCCTGCTCTTGCAGTCCTTCCGATTCTGTGCAGATATTCTTTGTCTGTCTTCGGGATATCATAATTGAAAATGTGCGTGACATTTTTAATATCCAATCCTCTGGCAGCAACTTCAGAGGCAACAAGAACTTTTATTTTTCCTGAGTGGAATTCTTCCATGATTTTATTTCTTCTGGCCTGCGTCAGCCCGCCGTGTATTGGCTCTGCATTTATTCCTTGCTTCTCGAGATTCTGTGCAACAATATCAACCCGGTGCCTTGTCGCACAGAAAATTATCGCAAGTGTCGGTTTTTCCTGTTGCAATAGATGCACGAGCAGAGAAAATTTATCGCGGGACTGCGCATTGTAGTAATACTGTTTTAGGTGCGATTTTTCAACATATATTTCTACGCGGATTATTTCCGGCTCTTTCATATATCTTTCAGAAATATCTATTACTTCGCTTGAAATTGTTGCGCTGAATAATAGCGTCTGCCTCCATTGTGGCGTCTGTGCTACAATTTCGCGGACATCATCAACAAAGCCCATCTCAAACATCTTATCTGCTTCATCCAAGACAAGCATCTTTATGTTGCTGAAATCAATTGTTCCGCGTTCGATGTGATCGAGAACTCTGCCTGGCGTGCCGACAACAATTTCTGTGCGTCGCAGTTCATTTATCTGCGGGCCTATTCCGACTCCGCCATAAACTGCAAGTATGTGTCTTGGTGCGTACTTTGAGAATTTTACCAGTTCTTTTGATACTTGCTCTGCTAATTCTCTCGTAGGTACTAGAATCAAGGCCTGAATGCCTTTTCTTGATTCAACTTTCTCTAGCATTGGCAGGCCAAAAGCAGCAGTCTTTCCTGAGCCTGTGCCAGATTGGCCTATGACATCTTTTCCTGCTTTAATCAGGGGAATTGTTTCTGCTTGTATTTTTGTGGCTTCATCAAAGCCCATTTCTTTTACAGCCCGAGCTATCTCGGGTTTTATGTTTAGTTCTTCAAACTTCATTTTTTGTATTCCTGAGGTTAAAAATGATTTACGAAACCGAAGTTCAGTTTATCATTTGTACTCTTTTAAATAAACGATTGCGTAACGGTGCATGTCTTAGAATAAGACACGCGCGCTCAAACAGGTCTGGAAGGCCTGCTGACGCATCTCTTTATTTGTAATTCACTTATATTTAGTGGGTTTATAAAGCTGATGGGCGCATCAGCTAATGTTTTTATAAACAAAAGTCTATTTGTTCGCTAGAGTAAACAAATCAAAAGCTTTATATACTTGCAAATTCCGTGTTTAATTACAATGGCAAACCGAGTTGATATCGCGAAATCCTTCGGACTTCGCGGAACCACCAGGGGTGGTTGCCTTCATCAAAAGAACTGATTTTTCTAGCTCGCAATTTCAAAGGGTTGATTTTCTTCATCTCCAATATAACATTCTTAGCCAGCCTTTTGGCTTTACAAACATGGCGGCTGTGGTCTAGTGCAGCATCCTTTTTCTTTGCAAAAGAAAAAGGCTCCTGGGCATCCAAAAAGAAAGCATACGCTTTCGCTGCGCTCAAGCGCATAAAAGGTACCCAAGCAGACAATGGTATGATAGGAGCCTGTGGAGGCCCCTTTTCTTTCTCGCGAGAAAGAAAAGCTCCCTGGGACCAAAAGAAAGAGGCGGGCGATTTTCAATCGCCAAAATCGAGGTTCCAAAAACAGAAAGCTCTTGACCCGAGTCCGATTAGGCTGCCTTTCTTTCTTCTGCGGAAAGAAAGGCTCCCCGGCATCCAAAGAAAGAAGCGAAGCGGTTTTCAACCGCTTAAAGATGCCATTGCCTACGAAAATCTCGGCAGCCGCCCTTTTATTTTAAATACTACTAATATGAGCTATTATTATGGCTAAGCTTAACTTAGAAACAGTCAGAGGCATGCGCGACTTCATGCCGGAAGAAAAAATCCTGCGCGACGAGGTAATCGGAAAAATAAAAAAAGTTTTTGAATCGTATGGATTCGCGCCGTTGGAAACGCCCGTCTTGGAAAATATTGAGCTGCTCAAAGGCAAGGGCCAGTATGGCGACGAGGCTTTGAAATTGGTTTATGACTTCACAGATAAAGGTGGCAGGCAAGTAGGCCTGCGCTACGATTTAACAGTCCCTTTGGCGCGTGTTGTTGCAATGAACCAGCAGCTTCCCAAGCCATTCAAGCGCTACTGCATTGATAAAGTCTGGCGTTATGAAAGGCCGCAGGCTGGAAGGTACCGCGAATTTTACCAGTGTGATGTTGACACAGTTGGCGTAGACAGCCCTGCCGCAGATGCAGAAGTAATAGCATGCGCAAATTCGGCGTTGAAAGCGATCGGAGTTGAGAAATTTGTTTTTAGAATAAACTCGCGGAAATTAATGAATGAGCTTTTAACAGATGCAGGCGTGCCGAAAAACCAGATTGTCCGCACGCTACGGATTTTGGACAAGCTCGACAAGTTAAGTAAAGATGAAATAGCAAAAGAACTGCGCGCATTTTTGTCAGAAGAGTCAACAAATGAATTATTGGAGCTGATGAAATTAAGCGGCGACTGGTATAAGATTTCAAAAACAATAAAAGTATGCGGTGACACCCAAAAAATCATTGAAGAATTTTTGAATTACTTGAAAAGTTTTGGCATAAAAAATTTTATTATTGATTTATCATTGGCCCGCGGGCTGGATTACTATACGGGGTTTGTTTTTGAGATAGAGGCAGGCAAGGAGATTGGCTCAATCGGAAGCGGCGGCCGCTACGATACGTTAGTTGAAGGCTTAATCGGCCAGAAAGTTCCTGCAACCGGAATTTCTCTTGGCCTGGAGCGTGTTCTCTGTGTTTTAAAAGCAAAAAAAATAAAAACCAAAACAAAAGTTTATGTTGTTCCAATAAAAGAAACCGCAAAGGCAATTGAAATCGCAGAAGAATTAAGAAAAGCCGGAATTAACTGCGATTTGGATTTGTCGGGCAGAAGCGTTGGAAAAAATCTTGAGTACGCATCAAAGATGGAAATTCCTTTTGCTATTTTGGTCGGAGAGCAGGAAATTAAAGCAGGAAAAGTTAAACTTCGCGATATGGCAACAGGCAGTGAGGAGCTTCTTACTGTTGAGAAAGCTATCTCGAATCTCAAGCAATAGTATTTTTAATCTATCTTTCTTTTATTTTTTATGGAAGAGCAAAAAAAGCCAGAGCCGCAGCCAGTTACGTATTCAACAAGGTTTTCCTGCACCTTATGCGGCAAATGTTGCTTTGTTTCGCAAAAGACATTCAAAGAAGTTTTTGAAAAATTTGGCTGGAAAACAAAAGAGGACGGCTCTTGCGTTAATTTAACGAAGGATAATAAGTGCAGTATTTATGACGAAAGGCCATTGATTTGCAGGCTCTACCCATTCCAGATAAATCCGAAAGATCTTGTCAAAGGCGATGTGGATCTGCATGCAGATAGGCTTTGGATTGATCCAAATGCAACCGGCTTCGGGCAGGGAGAGTTCGTTGTTGGTACTCCCGAAGTTGACAAGATGCTGATTGACATTGGCAAAAGGGTTGAGGCAGCAATGGCAAAGGGTGAGAAAGATATTTTGAAGATTTTTTACGGGTTTCCAGATAGATAAGTTTTAATATGGTTATTTAGTAAATGCTACGATATGAGTGAATCTTTGGAAAATATTTTGGGAATGTGGTTGCAAAACTTAAAGCAGTCCGCAAGAATTGCAAACCCTTATTTTACCGTGTTTTCTTATCAATTCCTTGGCGGTCTTGTTGGCGGTTTTGGCGCGGCTGCGCTCAGCGGATTTAGTGGTAATGATTCAGCTATTAACTCAGGAATTATTATTGGTTTAATTGGCGGAACCTTATTCGGATATTACCGCGCTAAAAAATAATATTATGCGATAGTTTAAGCTTCTATAAAAATCCCAGGCTTTCCCGGCTTCGCTTTCTGTGCTTTGTTGTCCGGATCGTATTTACTCTTGTCATTGACTGCAAAAGCTTTTACTTCTGCTGAAAATTCCCGCGAATAAAAATCTTCAGCTGATTTGTAGGATTCCAGCTCATTCGGAATTATATATATGCAGATTTTTTTCGGAATCCTATTTACTATTTTCAAAATATTTCTAATATCATCTGAAGTTTTTTTGATTTGCTCCTCGCTTTGTTCTACTTTTGCGTCAATTTTCTGTTCATCTGCTTCTGGCCATGGCGTAACACTCACGAATGTTTTTTTGCCGAGCTTGTGCCATAATTCCTCGGCAATGTGCGGAGTAAATGGTGCCATCATTGGGAGCCACAATTCAAGGATTTGTTTTACCGCAGATTTATTCTTTCCTCCGCGCCGCAAGTACCACTGAAATGCGGAATATAAATCCGAATAAATAATGTCTGCGGCTTGCTTGAAATTGTAAGCCTCCATAAGTTCTGCAACTTTTTTCACTTTGGCACTGAATACCGAGGCAAGCCAGTCATCCATCCGCGACTTTTTGCCATCCTTCATTTTTATTACATTGAGAAGCTGTTCGAATATGCGCCCAACTTTTTCCTTGTATTTTGCAATTGCCTCTTCATCAAATTCTAGGTCCGCGAATAAGTTTGCGACATTCGCATAGTAAAGGCGCATTGCATCAATGCTGAATTTCTTTGCAACTCCTTGCACGGGCAGGGCATTGCCTTTTGATTTTGAAAGTTTTGTTCCGCCTTTTCCGAAAACCCATGCGTTGGTTATTATTCCTCTGGGCCAGAATTCGGGGCGCAGGATTGCAATATGCGATTTGATAAATGGTGGGAAGTGGACTGTCTGATGTTCTTTTCCGCCAAGATTTATGTCGAGCGGGAGCCAGTATTCAACTTCGTCCCTGATTGTTTCCCAGATTTTTTTCTTTGCAGTCCCGCGCGACATGTAAATGTAATCAAAAAATTCTTCGGTCAGCTCTTCCGCTTTTATTTTTCCTTCATTGACGTATTTTGCAACAGGAAAATATATCGCATATAATGTCGAGTCTGAAATTGCTTCAATTGTGTAGCTTTTGTCAAACGGAAGCCTTGTGCCAAGCCATCGTCCCTGCCTTGCGCAGGCCCTATCTGCAAACCATTCCAGCGCGCCCGGCAGGTTATTTTTATAATCTTCTGGCAGAACCATCATCGCCTTTGCATGCTCGACAGATTTTTTTGTAATTAATTCGTCAGAATACCTTATGAACCACTGATCATCAACTTTTTTTATAACAACCTGCTCGCCACACCTGCATATAACTTCTTCAGATAAATCATACATAATGTCTGCCTTGCCCTTTGCAATCATATCCTGCTTGACTTTTTCTTTTGCTTCTGAAACCTTCATGCCTGAATATTTTCCGCAGTTTTCATTCATTATGCCTGTGTGGAAGCCTGCCTTGTAAACCATTTGCGTTGCCTCTTCGAGTTTCAGATCGCTTTGATTTTGAATTTTGAATTTTTTGCATGCAGCTTCCGCTGCAAATTCGCCAAGTTCTGTTTTAATTATTGGTATGATTTTTATATTTTTTACAATTTCTTGATTAATACCATGTTTTTTGCATTCGTTTGGATGTTCTTGCAAATCTTTCAAAGCAATGTAATCGTAAGGTGCGTCTGATGGCACAGAAGTTACTATTCCTGTTCCGACTGTTTCGACAACAAAACTTGATGGCAGAATAGGAATTTCCCTGTCGATTCCAGGGGCGATAGTTTTTTTTCCTATGATTTGTTTTGGGTCGACACTGTCCAGCACTTCTATTCCGCTTTTCTGGAACGTGAGCTTCTTGAAGGCCTGCCCACTTATTATCCAGTTCTCCTTGCCGACTCTTGCGCGAACAAGCCCTATTTCGGGGTTGACCCATAGGTTTGTCTGCCCAAAGACAGTCTCCGGGCGAAGTGTGGCTGCAACAAGATAATCATCTCCAAACTTGAATTTTAGGAGCGTGAATTCCTGTTTTTCTGCTTTTCCGCCTTTCAACAGGTCTGATTCTGAAGGGTCAACTGCAACAGGGCCGTCCTTGGGGCAGTAAGTTGCAAAATAGGAATCTTTTTTTAATAATTTTAATTGGTTTAATTTCTTGAACTGCCATTCTATAAATTTATTATAATCCAGAGAAATTGTAGAAATAAATCTCGTGTTGTCCATCAGGAAGCCGAATGCCTTGAAATCCCTTTGGTATGTTTTATTGAAGAATTCGACAAACTTTTCAGGCTCGCCAAGTTTTTTTATTTCACTTGCAGGCACGCCATCGTCGTTAAGCTCCTCAATCCACTGCGCATTGCCTTCCTTTATTTTCTGTGCCTTTGCGATTGCTCCGTTTCCTGTGGCATGCCCTCCTGTCGGGAAAAGCACATTGTATCCGCGCATCCGCTTGTATCTCGCAATTGCATCGGAAAAGCTGTATCCGCG
>DUFN01000029.1 GCA_013331935.1 Nanobdellota archaeon
TAATCTGCCGCCAACTCATCCTAAGGCCTTGCGTTTCGAAGAAGGAACCTTCCAGTATCTTTCTTCTATCCGGGTTTAGCCTCACTTTCGCGAGGTTGTCCCGAACCTTAGGGCAGATTATTGACGTGTTACGGAGCCTTCCGCCACCCTTTCGGATTGACTTGCATGACTAAGTGGAATCTCACTAGCAGTACTCTCCCGCAGGATCAACGGGAATTGTACTAATTAACCGTATTATTATTAATATTATTATTAGTATTTGTCTATTCTTACGGCCGCTACCTCAACTTAATTCATTGTCTTTTTCATACCAATTAGTATCAACTGGTATACACCAGATTGCACCTTCGCGTGGAAACGCAAAGGCCTCTTTTTTCAAGAGCNNTTTCGCGTATTTTTCATAAAAGCGAGTCATTCTAGAAGTCATTCGCTGTGATTATTGAGACAAGCAACCTACCCATTTTGATGCTCGTGAAATTAAGGCGAGATAGCTGATTTATAAATGTTTCGGACAAACATTTATTCGCAAACGATAACGCCAAATGCAGTTGGCGGACTTTGCCGATGCAAAGGCAAAGCGAGGTTTGTGTTATAAAGGTTTTGGTAGTTAATTGATTTGAAATGCGCATGAACTTTCTTGGGAATTAGTTCTAATTAGCAAACACGTAAATTTTAATAATAGCCACAGCGATATTATTGTATGGCAAAAAGTTTTTACGACTTGCTCAATAATCATGGCACTAACTGGAGACCGCGTAAAACTATAAATTCTGAACTTAGCAAACTTATCAAAGCATTAGAAAATTACAAAACGACTATGAAATTTAACAATGAATCTGAACTTAATCGCGACTTAATTAATTATTTACAATCTAAAAATTTTAGCGCGCATTATGGCGAATTGGGTGCGGACATAGCTGTAGGCAAACAAATAGCAATAGAATTAAAATTTTTTGGCGTTCGTCCCGGTAATTTAGACAATCTTGAAAAACATATAACTCGATATACACAAAAAGATTTCTATAAATACATAATAATTTTTGTTTTTGATCAACTTGGCTCTTGGAAACAACAAATAAATAGGCGCATTGAAGGTATTAAGCAATCACCATTATTCAAAAACATACAAATCACTCACATATACTTATCTCCAAGTGCACAGCCAATTGTATCTAATAGCATCGCTCCAAAACGCAATCGCAAGCCAACGCGTTCACTAACGCCGTTAGAAAAACTTGATGATATTTCTTGGCTCGGCAATTATAAACCGCCAAAATAGCTATTAAAATACAAAATGCGGAGAAAAGGATTCGAACCTTTGAAGGCATTGCTCCGAACACAGTTCGGAGGATCCGACTGCGTCGTCTAAGCCATGCGGTCCTAAGCCGCACCCCTTTGAACCAATGTCTGGCGCATGGAGTAACTTTTCTTACTCGCGCCAGCCATCGTTTGACCGCTTGGGTATCCCCGCACAATTAAAACTATAAAAGTGTAAATTAAAAAGCTAACTACTGTCTCTTTACTTTCTCAATCCAGTCTTTAGGGATGTTCTCAACGTTAATTAAGCCCTTAGTAGGGTCGTCCAAATCAAAAATTACGAAAGTTGTGAGGCAAACAATAAAAGTTATGCCAAATAATATAATTGCACCAAGCAGGGCATATTCGAAATGAAATAAATAAAAAGACGTAGCTGCTAAAAATACTATTACTAAATAAACCATGACTGCGCTCACGGGTATCTTTTTAGGCGCTTCTATTTTGAACTGTTCGAAATTCTTTTTCCTGACTGCCTCATCGGTTTTTTTCCACTCTTCATCCGCCCTGACCAACAAAAATGCGCTGAAAAATATCCATGCCAGAAAAACCATTTGCACATAAATACTAATAGCCACTTCTGCAGCTTTGAAAATAGCATTAGATGGGTTGATAACAAACACAAAAATTACAGTTGATAAAACTGCCAAGGCTAACGGTTTTGATAAAAAGCGCACATATTCATTCAGATAGCAAAAGTTCATAGCAGATTCAAATGCTTTTTCAAGTCTTCCAGATTGTGCTGGATGTTTTTGAGAGCCTGCCTTCCCTGCACCTCTATCTCTTTGTCTTCTTTTGCAAAAACTTCTCTTCTTGGAATGTTGAATTCATGCTCGTGCTTTGCAAATTCTTTTACGAAAAAACCGCTTAATTTTTCTGCATGACGGACAACTTCTGCTATCTGGATTTTTGCCTTCGCAACACCGCTGTGCTTTTCGCTGATGAGGTCAAGGTGCTGGCCTGCAGAGTCTATAGAAAAACTTAGGTTTCCAGATATTTGCGATAATTCATCCTTGATTCCAGCAAGGTCGGTTATCTGTACATATTCAACATCTTCTTTACGAGTGGCCATGAATAATAATCTATGTGTTTGTTTAAATAGTTTTTGAATGCGCCCGCCGGGAGTTTCAGCAGAAACCCTGCGAAATACATAGGATTTCAGCGCGATTGAACCCGGATCTTAAGCTTGGGAAGCTCATGTCCTACCACTAGACTACGGACGCACATTTAGAAATTCAAACAAGCTATTAAAAACTTAATGAATGGGCCGAGGCGGAATTGAACCGCCGACCTTTCGTCTGTCAAACGAACGTCATTTCGTGCGCAGCATGAAACCAGCTAAACTCACAGAGTTTCAGCGCGTACCACTAGACCATCGGCCCTGTAAGGTAAAACTAAACCTGTGCTTAGGTTCTTAAACTTCGCGGTCTCTGACTTGTAGATCATTTTATTACATTTAAGTTTAGCTAAAAAGCAAATTACGTGTCTATGATTAGAACTCCCGATGATTTGAAAATATTTACAAATTTTTGGCCATGAATCTGTGCCGACCTGAGAGCTATTTTTATGTGTGAATATGTCGAACTCCTTGCCAAAAGATTCAACTAAATTAAGTAAATAGTTATCGTAGGATGTAAATACCAATGCCAAACGATTGCCTCTTTTGCATAAACTGCCATCTGTATCCATTAGACCGCGCAATAATGCAATTCTAAGGCTCCTCTCGCTCAGAACTGTTGGCGATAATTCGAAATTTATTTTCTTTCCAAAAGGCAAACCTAAATTATTGAAAAATTTACAAAGTTCAACCGAACAGAAACGCAAATAGGCGGTATTTCTTGGCAGTTCTTCTTTTTCCATAACTCCGCCAATCCCAAATAGACCCTTTGCTAAAGAATTTAAATAATAATAAAAATTCGCCACTCTGGGCCTATCTGCGGACTAAAGTCCGCAGTATTTACGGCTCCTCGTCATGCAGGCGAATTTTTGAATTGTGAAGCGCACTAAAGTGCGGGGTTTTTACGGCACTCGCTTAAAAAGGCGGGTTCAAGGAATGGAAAATGCGCGCTTCATCCCACGCCCTAAAGGGCGGAGTTTTCGCGCATTTTTCATAAAAAAATTAAGCCTCAGTAGGCCTCAACAGCTTGGAATTGACATCATCAATCTTCGCTTTTGCCTCGTGAAGCATTGCGCCCCAGCCGTGGATTATCTCGCCTTCCTTTTCTTTTATTGCTGCGATTTTATCCAGAGTGCCCTGCAATTCATCAACCTTCCTCTGCATCGCATCAATGGTTTGCATAATTTCCTTATACTTGTCAACCCGTACGAAAACAGTTGCCTTCTCCGGCATCTGCCTTTCTGCCTGCATTCTTGGCTGTGCTTGCTGTTGGAAAGCTGGCATCGGCGGTAGGGGTGGTAGGTCTGGCAGGCCCTGCTGCATCTGCATCAGTCTTTGCTGGGGTGGAAAATCCGGCTCGTCTGGCAGGTCTGGCAGTGGTGGCAAGCCCTCTAATGGCGGCAGTTCATCTTCTCTCTTCTTCTTGAAAAATAAGCCCATTTCAATATAATCCTAACCTCGTGATATTTATATATTAGTTACTTCTAACTGTTGATGAAATGCGCCAACTGACACTACTTCTACTGCTTTTTCTCCCAATTACTGCCCAGGCCATTGTGATTAATGAGATTATGTATAATCCCGATCAATGTTCTGATGCAGATTGTGAATGGGTGGAATTATACAACAACGACATAGACAGCATTAATCTGGCTGGCTGGAAGCTCGACGGCAAAAATATTTCAGGAATTATCGAAGCAAATAATTATTTAATTGTTGCAAAAGATAATACCTCATTTACAGAATATTTTAATACGAGCTGCCCTGTTGTAAAGGCCAGCATCAGCTTGACAAATTCAGAAAAAAATCTCTACCTAAACGATTCTGGCAATAATGTAATTGACAATGTTTTTTATGCGGCGTCATGGGGTGCGGATGGAAACAACAAAACCCTGAGCCTCGCCGGAAACTCATGGCGCGAATCGTTGCAGGCAAGTGGAACTCCCTGCGCGCAAAACTTTTTCGAACACAGCTTGAAAATAAATTTAGAGAAAACAGATTCGGACGAAATCACTGCGCACATAACAAACAACGGGCTGAATGATGAAAACGTAACTATGGATTTTTACATTGATGGAAACTATTCTGATACGCAAAATGGATTTGTGGCCAGCTTTGGCTCCGATAATTTTTATTTTCCGATCAACGATACCGAAATAGGAAATCATACTGTATTTGTTAACGCGAGCTTCGGCGCTTTTTCAGAAACTGCGGAACTAAATTTCACAATCGAGCCGCTGCCAAACGCTGATGTATACGCCGCGATAATTATAAATGAAACGTCAAATGAATACATAATACGCACTTTTCCTGCCAATGCAACTGTCTTTGTTTACATAGGCGCATACGCCACAGGAATTGATAACACTCCGCTAATTTTAGACGTGCCGGCATTGGGCGAAGATTTCGCTGGCACGAATGAATGGGAAGGCCACGACATAATTACTGAAGAAATTGATTTTGGCTCGTACGATTTATGCGCCGAAATAGCAGAAATTGATAATTACAACGACACAAATTTGGAAAACAATTTTGTGTGCGCAAATTTTACAATCGCGCCCGAGGGAACAAAAAAGCGCATAAAAACTTTTGCTACCAAAGAAAATTACGAATTAAATGAAACGCTTAATTGGGCGGCGCAGATTTTTCCGCAGTCCTCCGCAACCGGAGATTTAACAATCACCATGCAAAAGAAAAATTCGCCCAACACAATAACATTATTTGAGCAAAATGATTTTGAACTAAGCGAAAATGTTACTTTATCCGGAAACATCACCATACCTGATGACCGCGTAGAAGGCATTTACAAAATCCGCGCAAAATTTTCCTACTCCGGCACTTATATTGACTCCGGGGACTCTGGGCAGTTCTGGCTTGCCGGCCTGAAAGACTTGGGGCCTGCAAATTTTACAGTGTTGCAACTTCCAGATTCCGTAAGCTTCGGCGGCTTCAAAACTATTTTTGTCAAATTCTTTTCGGGAAATTATAATTACGGCAAGCTAAAATTTTTGGTTTACGGCTACCCGAAGCAGGTTTTGGCAGACACAGAAGGGCAAGGCATATCTGCATCTGATTTTGATTCCGATGTTGCCATCGAGCTTGACAATGTGAGGCGTGGACAGGAAATTTACATCGCATTGCCTGCCTTCGCAAAACAAAACTGCGGAAACGATTACGAGGAAGGCGCATACCGAGCAAGGATAAGGGCTTACGATTCTGCAGGCAAGCCAATCACAACAGCAGATACTGATTTGCAATTATCCGGAAGCTCATCTTTCTGCAGTTCTGGCTCTTCATCTTCAAAAGCATCAGGCAAGACAACTGCTCTTGGGCTTGCCGCTCCGAAACAAAAAATCGAGCTGATTTCAGTAAGCATAGCAGATATTCCCGCAGAAACAGCCACGTCTTCTGATTTCACAATCCGCGCAAAAATAAAAAACAACCTGAACAGTTCGAAGCAGGTTGAGGTTTATTCTTATGTTTATCAAAGCAAAACGATAATTTCGGAAGGCGGATGGACTGCAAACAAGCAGACTGTTTACCTGGACAGCGCTGATGAAAAAACAATTGAGCTTGAGAATAGAGTTAAAGCAGGCGTGGCTCTTGGAAAGTATGATGTAAAAGTCCGCGTAAAAGACGGGGCTAAGAACTATGATGCTGATGCAGAAATAAAAGTTGTTGAGCAGTCCTCCTCGCAGAAAGTAAATGCTGGTGTGGGGAATGCTATCACTGGCTCTGCGGTTTATGTTTCCAAAACCAGTACAATAAATCCGGTTTTGGGCTTGTTTGTGTTTTTACTTTTGGTTTTGGTTTTGGTGCTGATTAAGAGCAAATAGCTTCTTACCAAAACCCTTTAATAACTTCTTTATTTCTGTGCTTCATGCCAGAAGAACAGCATAAGTGGATTCACGCCAAGCTTATTGTCGAGATAGCTGGCTCTCCGGAATCCCATGTAGCAGATACGTTAAAATTAATCGTAAATAACTTTGCTATAAAAAATCCAGAAGTAAAGGTGAAAAAATCAGAAATAAACGCACCGAAAAAAATGCCAGAGTCGCAGAATTTCTTTTCCGGATTTATAGAATTTGAAGTAGAAGTTGCATCGCTGTCTGCAATGCTCGGGCTGATTTTGGACTACATGCCGAGTTCTATTGACATAATTTCGCCTGAAAACATCACAGAGAACTGCGGAAACCTTGCAGACCTGCTGAATGACCTAGCTGGAAGACTGCACCAGTACGACGCGACTGTAAAAACCCTGAAAGCAGAAAAAGCAATAATAGAACGCGAGCTGAAAAAGCGCGGTGTTGATATTGAATACGAGAAGTAGTTAGCTTTTTAAAACTATTTTTAATGCAAAAACAATGGAAACTGGCACAAAAATTCTGGAGCAGGTGCGGCCGAAGGTATTCAGGACTATAAAGTTTTTCGAATCAAAACTTGACAAGAAAAAAATATTGTCTGCGCCAGAAAAGCTGGCCTGCGCGGTAAGAAGCTGTGACGGAACTTATCATGTTGTTTACTCTGACATTCCAGATAGCCTGAAGAAAACAAAGTCGAGCAAAGTGCTGGCCGATTTGTCGCCAGTGGTACGCAAGCAGAGATTTTTAATCTGGATGAATAAAGCAGAGCCATTATTGCTGGGAAATATGGGCGAAGCGCTAAAACTCTTAGCCAGTGGCTAAACATATTCTTAAATATTTGATGTTTTATAAAAATCCATGGGCATCAACCTGAAAGATACTGTCCTGAAACACAAAATAGAGCTGGAAGACTTAAAAGGAAAAAAACTGGCTGTCGATGCGTTTAATGTGCTTTACCAATTCTTGGCTACAATAAGGCAGCAGGATGGCCAGCTTCTGATAGATTCCCATGGCAATGTAACTTCGCACCTATCTGGCTTGTTTTACCGGACGATAAACCTGCTTGAAGCAGGTGCGCTTCCTTGCTTTGTTTTTGATGGCAAGCCACCCCACGAAAAGTTTGCAACGACAGAGGCGCGCGCAGCAATCAAAGAAGAAGCGCAGGTTAAGTACGAAGCCGCTCTGGAGAAAGGTGATTTAGAAGGAGCAAAGAAATTCGCGCAGCAAACCTCAAGGCTAACTTCGGAAATGATTTCGGAATCAAAAGAGCTTCTGAGTGCAATGGGCATTCCGTGGGTGCAGGCCTTGGCAGAGGGTGAGGCGCAGGCAGCCCACATGTGCGCAAAAGGGCATGTCTGGGCAACTGCATCGCAGGACTATGATGCCCTGCTATTCGGCACAACACGGCTTGTAAGAAACCTAACAATTTCTCAAAAAAAGAAAGTAGCTGGCAAGCAGGCATTCCAAAAAACTGAAATCGAATTAATAGATCTGGCAGAATGCCTTAATTTTTTGCAGATTGACATTACTGGTTTCATAAACATGGCCCTGCTTGTCGGAACTGATTACAATCCGGGCGGGGTTGAAGGAATCGGCCCAAAAACAGCTATAAAAATAATCAAAGAGGGAAAATTCGCAGAATATAAAACGAAAATCCAGAACTATGACAGAATCCGCAGCTTATTTTCAAAACCATTAGTTACTTCGGACTATTCTCTTGAATGGAAAAAACCAGATGAAAAGATAATCACAGAGCTTTTGGTTGAAAAGCATGGCTTCAAAGAAGATAGGATTGGTGCGGCGCTGAAACGGATTGCCGGCAAGGAAGAGGAAAGGACGCAGAAAGGCTTGGGGGAGTTCTAAAACCTTATAAATAATATTC
>DUFN01000023.1 GCA_013331935.1 Nanobdellota archaeon
CTTCCTGTTGCCTGCCCGACAATGCCTGAGCCTATGATTGCGAGTTTCATGTTTCTAATCCAATCAGTAAACCTTAAAAAACATGCTTTGATGGGGGTGGCATGGCAGCCGGACGGCCAGATAGAGAGCTAAGTTTACTAAAAGCCAGCTTAGCTTCTCGTGACCTGCGCGCAAGGATTTTAGTTGAGCGTGAAATCTAAGAACAACGCTTATAATGTATTTTTGTTTTGAATTAGTATGCGCACGCTCAAAACTAACTTGAACTTGCCTCTAAGCGAGTTCAAGGAATGGAAAAATGCAACTGCATTTTTTCATAAAAAAGATATTTTGGAAATAATGCGCAAAGATAAATGGCGGATGCATGTTTTAGAATTGGTGCGCGATTTGGGCTTGCCAGATTGGTGGATTGGGGCTGGCTTCGTGAGAAATAAAGTTTTTGACTACCTGCACGGCTACAAAAAAAGAACGCCGCTGAATGATGTTGACGTTATTTATTTCGACAGGAAAAATCTTAGTGAAAGGCGCGAAGCCTATTACCAAAATAAGCTGAAAGAAAAAATGCCGCAAGTAAACTGGTCAGTCACGAATCAGGCAAGAATGCACAAGCTGAATGGCGACAAGCCATACAAAAATTCCGCAGATGGGCTGGCAAGGTGGACAGAAACGCCCACTTGCGTGGGAGTAAAAATTGATAAAACAGGCAGGCTTGTTCTTGCAGCACCGCATGGCATAAAGGATTTGGTTAATTTGGTTGTCCGCCCCGGGCCGCTGGCGAAACACAGGCTTGGTACTTATGCAAAAAGAATGAAAGAAAAAAATTGGCGAAAAAGATGGTCAAGGCTTAGGATTTTAGATTTGGAATGAATTATTTTTCTATCATGGCAAAAGTTTAAGAAATTACCGATTGTTGTATTTGCATGACAAGAAAAGGCGTAGAAGAAAACAGATTTAATTTAGAATTACTCTGCAAAGTGCGAAGCGATTTAGACAAGGTTTTATCAGAGTTTATCACAACTGCAAAAGTTTGGGGAAACGTAGCTAATAATTGGGCAAGTCTTGACAGTTATGAGACAAAACAAAGCATGGTGCCTGTAGAAGCGCGTCTTTCGCAAGATGAAGTGAGCGTAGTTGGCTATAAATTTGTAACAGAGTACGCGCTAAACTTTCGCGGTCCGGCACATTTGCAGGCAAAATTCCACATAGATGCAGCAGATAATTTGTTGCTCGCACATTTTGATTTTGACGCTGTTGAATTCAAGGACGGCAATGCGTTTGTGTCGGGCGATATGCTTTACTTGCTACGGGAAGGGCCACTCGCGTTACTGCGTACTTACTTCAAAGGCAATATTGGCGGAAGCCGGTGGATAACAAATAAAACTTACAAAGGACTGGCAACCCTCACGCCAACAGTATCTGCGCCGCCAAAATAATTTTAGAAAGGCCGAACCGCGCGCCTCAGCTCAAACATTGCAGGATTATGCCCAAGTTTCTGCTTTAGTTCGGCCATAAATCTTTCAATCTCTATTTCGGACAGCTTGGCCCTACCATCTGCCTCAATCAAAACATTTGGATAAGAGTAAGTTCTGTTCTGGCTTGAAATAGCAAAAATAATTTCCGAAATTTTCTCCACGGTTTCGTTTAATTTCTCGGGGTTCGAAAAAAAATCCACGCGCAAAGGCCTGTCAAACTCCACAGCCTTTATGTAAACCGCAAAAATCTTTTTTGCATACTCATCCATGTCCTTTAGGATTGGAAGCTCAGAGGACTGCGAGTAGTCCATTGGCGCTGTCCTCTCGCCAACATTCAGAAGATAATACAAAAACAAAGTGTCTGTTGTGTTCAGCAGAATATCTTTGTGCGCAAGAAGTTTTACTGCGTGTGAAGCTGGAATGTTTGGGATTATTTCATCATGCAGAAGTTTGCAGTATCTTTTTCCGCGCGAATCCTCGACAGCACCGCAGAGCAAAATATTTTTTTCTTCGCAGGTTTTGTATAATTTTTTATAAAGTGCGACAACTTCTTTGTATGTTTCGTATGCCTCGGAATTTTCGGCAGGCAGGTTTGATGGATACAAAACTATAGAGCCATCTCTTATTAAAATGTCTGGAGAAAACTTTTCTATGGACTGCAAGCACGTTTGCAATTCAATCTCCTCGCGCTTTAATCCTGCGAATAAGTTGAAATCAACTTCCGAAAGCTCAGGACCAGTCACAACTGCATCAGGCAAGGGTATTTTGCCGGGAAAGTATCCGGTGTTTTCCAGTTTTCCGTTTTTGTATTCAAAACAAACACCAACAGCGCGCCGGAGAATTATTCCTGCGCCGTGCAATTCCTTTTTCAAAAATCCACCGTCAACGCCGCAGATTTTTATGTTATTTAGTTTGCGGTTTTTTATTTCTGTTTTCAAATTAATTATTTTGGATTTGTTCAGCTCATTTAAGTTGGCAGATAATATTTCCCGCGATTTTGAAATCTCTGCTAATCTGCTGGCTATTTCGCTGATGTAGTCCATGTAGAAAGTAATTTTGTTTGGTTAAAATAGATTTGTTTTCTTTCAAATATGTTTGATTGGCAACCAGCACTAAGCATTTAGGCAGCACGACCAAAAGGTTTTTTAAGTTATCGTGAAGTAAGTCCGCATGGAAACGGAAAAACCATTCGCATATTATGTTACTAGTATTGGTGATGAAACCAAAGGAGTGTTTAAATCGCTTGCAGATGCGGTACGGCTTATGGCGCCGCAAGAGACGGTTGATGATGTTAACATTCATGCATGTTATGGCGAAAACAGGCGTGAAGTTGTGCCACTGGATAATTATTCCAAGCAAGATTTTGCAACCATAGGCGAGGCGTCGTCATTCATAGACGAACGCAATGCTGAAATTAACGAGTTAGAAAAAAAAGGCAGGGTATCGCTTGTGCCACATTTTGGCGCTTTTCGCTGCTCGCCAGAGGATTCGCTTGAAAAGCAAATAAAAGATTACATTGCATCAAGCCCTCGCGTTTGGCTGCCTTTCAACGACGTGGTTGAACTTTAGCCACACGCAATAACTTTTTAATTCTTCTTTGAACTGAAACCATATGAAAATACTAACTTCAGTAATCGGCAGCTACCCGCCGACAGATAGCAATGGCAGGCCAATCACGCTAGAGCAGGCGGTCCAAGCCCAACTGGATGTAGGTATAGATGTTATTACGGACGGGCAAACCACCGGAGACATGATTGATATTTTCGCCGGAAAAATCAGCGGCATAGAATTGCACGAGCAGAATGGGCGCAGGCAGTATGAAATTGCCGGTGAGTTGGGCAGGCCTGCCGACGGCATCATAGTTCCTGACCAAAGGCGTGCGAAAACTTATTTATCGCGGAAAAAATCTCAAGCGCTATTGAAGGGAGTCGTAACAGGGCCTTACACGCTTGCCAAAGCGTGTGAGAATAATTATTACGGCAGTGAAAGCGATGCCGCACTCGCGCTTGCAGAAATATTAAATGCAGAATTGCTGGAGATGCAGGATATTATTGATGTAGTCCAGATTGATGAGCCATCGTTTTACAATGGCGCGCCGGATTACGCAGAAAATCTTTTCATGGAATTAACCAAAGGCGTTAAAAAAGAAATAATTCTGCACGCGCACGCAAATAAAAACCACGATCTGCGTGCGGAAGTGAGAAAAGTTGCAGGCCTGCCAGTTCAGGTTCTGAGCTACGACTTCACTGCAAATCCGCAGATATTCAATGTATTGCGCGGGTTCCAATTTAATCAAGCCATCAGCCTCGGGTGCGTTAGAACTGATGTTTCATATTTGCCTGATGTTGATGCTGTTAAACAAAGAATCATGCAGGTTTGCGGACATTTCGGCGATAAAATAAAATACGTAACGCCGGACTGCGGCCTCAGGCTCAAAACGCAGGACAGCGCGAATAAAATAATGCGCAGGCTTGTGCAGGCAAGGGATAGCGTTTGCCGTGCGCAAGGTTTTTAAAACTATTATTAATAAAAATATTGAAAATGGGAAACATAAGCCCGATATCACAGCATAGTGAAAGCTATTGGAGCATTCCCAACGTCTGGTATAGAGGTAAGTGGTTAACAGTTGAGCTGCGTGATAGCCTCCTGCCAGAAATGACCCAAGCGCAAGCTGGTGCATACATAAGGGCAAACCCAGATGGTTTTGTGACAAGGGAGTTGCCAATGTATTTCGCAATTTTCAGGTCGCTTGAACAACAGCGAACTCAACCCGATGTTTCTGCACCATTGGCGTTCATAAGAAAATCAATACGAATTGATTGGTTGCAAACATTAACCGCAATAGATTACTTGCCAAAAGACGAGAAAGATGTAGTTACTCATGGTATCGGAACAGAAAAACCCCATCAGAAAAAAGTGGATGTGGTTGGGCCCAACAGGCAAATTACGCAGGAAGATAGTGCCTGCCTTGAAGCATTAGTTGGGACAGGCAATGTTGGGACTGTAAACCGAGTTTTAACATTTATCAATAGTGCACCAGTTTATTTGTGGAGATTAAATTCTAAACCGTTCGAGGTTTATGGGTGTGTTGCGCGGCTCTATGCCGACGCGGATGGGTCTTACCTCGACTGCAAAGAGAATCCACAGCTCGCGCTTTCCTCGCTCGGGGTACGCGAAGGTGTGCTCGAAGAGCGCGTTGCAAAACCAAAGAAAACCGCGTAGAAATTTCCTTGGCAAAAAAATTGTAATACTATTTTATCTGGAAATAACTCTGCTAAATAATTAAAAAGGTAATGCAAACCGAAGACTTTTAAACTTGCATAATTAAGTAATTTCATGGCCCCAATAATACATGAAATAAAAGACCTTGGCAGATTGGAGAGGGTTATTTCTGTGCTGGCATCTGTGGGACTGCACGATTTTCTGGACAGGCTGCGGCTCAAGAGCAGAAAATTATTCAATATTCAGTTTGGAAAGAAAGAACTTCACATACATTCAACCGCTGAAAAGCTCAGGATTGCTTTTGAAAAGTTAGGCCCCACATACATAAAGTTTGGCCAGCTCCTGTCTGTAAGGCCCGACTTGGTTTCAAAAGAATACATAAAAGAATTTTCGAAACTTCAGGATGAAATTGCTCCTTTTGATTCTGATGAGGCAAAACAAATTGTTGAAAATGAATTGGGCAAGCCAATCCATCAGGTCTTCAAGTCTTTTAGCACAAAGCCCATCTCGGCAGCTTCTATTGCGCAGGTCCATCTGGCTGTCCTGAAGAATGGCCAGAAGGTTGTTGTAAAGGTCCAGCGCCCGCGGATAAAAGAAACAATTGACCATGATATGCATGTTCTTTATCACTTTGCACGGCTGATGGAGCAGTATATTGACGGCTCGCAGAAATACCATCCGCGCGAAGCTGTTGCAGAATTTGAGAAATGGATTCATAAAGAGCTGGACTTTTTCATCGAGGCAAGGAATGCAGAGAAAATGTATGTGAATTTCAAAAATAACAGCGCTATAAAAATTCCAAAGGTTTACTGGGACTACAGCACCAAGCGCGTGCTTACGTTGGAATATCTTGATGGCGTAAAGCTGAAAGACTTTGAGGCATCTGATTCTGCAAAGAGAGAGCTTTTGAAAAATCTCGTTAACGCAATGCTGAAACAAATTGTTGAAGATGGATTTTTCCATGCAGACCCGCATCCAGGCAATATAATAATTATGCGCGGAAATAAAATCGGCCTGGTTGATTTTGGCATTGTTGGAAATCTCGACAATGAATTGAAGGAAAGCATTGCAACACTGTTGATGTCAATAACGCGCAAAGATATAGATGGCATAATGAATGCAGTTCTCGACATAAATACTGCTGATTCTGAAATTAATATTAAAAAAATCAGGCAGGAGGTACGCGAGGATCTGAATATTTGGTATGTTAGGCATGCCCGCGAGTATTCTGTCGAAGATATTGTTACACTTGTAAAAATCGCAGCAGATAATGGTGTGCACATGCCTATTGATTTCATACTTCTGGCAAAGGCACTGCTCACTCTCGATGGNNATGAAGAAACTGCTTGATTCGCGCAGTTCGCTCGAATACCTAAAAGAAAAAGTAAAATCGCGGGCAGAGCAAACCCTGCGGATTGCTGATAAACTGCCAGGCCAGCTCACTGTTCTGCTGAGAAAACTCGAGAAAGGAAAAATAAAAATAGAAATCGAGCCAAAAGAACTAAGAGAAGTAGAGCATGTTGCAAGAGGGCTTGAAGTCGCAGCTGCAAAAATTTCCCTTGGGTTTATGATTGGCGCGCTTTTGATAGGGGCTGGACTGCTTGCCCGCGTGGAAACCATGCCCGTCCTGCTTGGCTGGCCTCTCTCCCGCATCCTTTACATTGTCAGCGCAGTATTTGCAGTCTGGATGATTGTGTCTATTATGCGAGAAATAGATTGATAGGTTTGCATCCCAAAGTTTCTTAAAACTTCTTTTAAGCGTAGTTTAATGGCATATGAAACCATGATCCACGCACAAGCAGATTCAGGGATTATTAATTTTATATTTCCGTTTGAGTCTGAGGAGATATATAAGTCATTCCAGGGTTTTTTAGCAACGCGGGCGCTGAATGATGAACGTGCGCTGAAGCATGGCTGGACAGCTGTTGCATGGTATCTTGATGGTGAGCCTAACAGGGCGCTGAGGCTGGTGTTTTACAATAAACACAGGCTGGAAAAAGACCTGCTCGCACCGGAAATAGACCCGTCAGACGCATTAGACAGCAGGCCTGCTGACCTTGTAAAAATAATCAAGGCAGTGCCATTGAGTTAGGTTTATAAAACTGCCAGCCAGATACAAGTGGCATGTATGGCTAATTAATACGCCCACAAATAGATAAATACCATAGTAATTGTTTTAAACTTAAATCAAGTTGATTATTCATGGCAAAATATTATATCACGACACCCATATACTATGTTAATGATGTTGCGCACTTGGGGCACGCATATACAACAATAGCTGCGGATATTTTATCGCGGTGGCACAAATCATCCGGCGATGATGTTTTTTTCCTGACAGGTACAGATGAGCACGGATTAAAAATCCAGAGAAGCGCCGAAGCTGCCGGCAAGGAGCCAAAAGAATTTGTGGAGTCAATAGTTTTGAAATGGAAAAAGTTATTTGCAGATTTGAAAATAGAATACAGTTATTTCATAAGAACAACTGACCAACAGCACGAAGAAGCAGTCCAGAGGTTTATAAAAAAAGTTTCTAAAGACATTTACAAAGGAATATACGAAGGGCTTTACTGTGTTGACTGCGAAGCATATTACACTGAAAAAGACTTGATTGATGGAAAGCTTTGCGCAATCCACAAGAAGCAGGTGCAGGCACTGAAAGAAGAATCATATTTTTTTAAATTATCAAAATACCAGAATAAATTGCTTGAGATTTACAAAAGAAATCCTAAATTAATATCTCCGGCGCACAGAAAAGATGAAATATTAAACCGGATTAAAGACGGGCTTAAAGATATATCTATTTCCCGCGCATCATTTGACTGGGGCGTACCGTTTCCGCTGGATAAAAAGCACGTAACTTATGTTTGGTTTGATGCACTTTTGAATTATATTTCTGCGCTGGGCTGGCCAGGTGGAGATTTCAAGAGGTACTGGCCGGCGGATATTCAGCTCATGGGAAAAGAAATTCTCTGGTTTCATACTGCAATCTGGCACGCCATGCTCCTTTCTGCAGGCATAAGGCTTCCAAAAATGGAATTTGCCCATGGATGGTGGACTGTTGACGGGCAGAAAATGTCAAAAACGCTGGGAAATGTAATTGACCCGAAAAAAATAGCTGATAAGTATGGGCTGGACAGCTTCCGCTATGTGCTTTTCAGAAGCATTCCATTTGGTGAGGATGGCGATTTCTCAGAAAAGATGTTAGTAGAAAGGCTGAACTCGGACCTTGCAGATAATTTGGGAAATCTTTTATCGCGCTCGCTTACACTGATTGAAAAATTCTCAGCAGGTGCGGTGCCTAAAGGCAGGCCTGATGCGAATCTGAAAAAAGGGTTTACAAAAACTTTCAAGGAAGTGAAAAAAGACATCGATGCAGTTGAACTGCACCACGCATTAGAAAAGGTATTTTCTTTTATTTCGCGGGCAAACAAATATGTAAACGATGAAGCGCCGTGGGAGCTGGCCAAGAACAAAAAAGTAAAAGAACTAAATAATGTCCTTTACAATCTTGCAGAATCCCTGCGCGTAATTTCGGCGCTGGTTTACCCATTCATTCCGGAAAGCGGAGAAAAAATTGCAAAGCAATTGGGTTTTGAGGCAGTACCCAAATTAGAAAAAATAAAATACGGGCAGACAAAAGCCGGAATAAAAATAAACAAAGGAGAAATTTTGTTCAGGAAGGTTGAAAAATTCGAGCCAGAAGTTTTTGGGCAGAAAGAAATGATATCAAAAGTTGATTTGCGGGTTGCAGAAATAAAATCTGCCGAAGCGGTTCTGGATGCGGATAAATTAGTAAAACTGCAGTTGGATGTTGGCAGTCTTGGAGAAAGGCAGATTGTTGCAGGCATCAGGAAGCATTACGCGCCTAATGAATTAATTGGAAAGAAAATTATTTTGGTTGCAAACCTGAAGCCTGTGAAATTAAGAGGGGTTGATTCTAATGGCATGCTCCTCGCAACAGAAGACGAAGCGCACAATTTGGAAGTCCTGAGTCCAGTTGGAAAGAATGGCGAGCAGGTGCTGGCAGATGGAATAAAGTTTGAGAAAGCAGAGCAGATAGAAATTCCGGAACTGGAAAAACTAAACCTTAAAGTTGAGCATGGAAGATTGGTTTCAAATAGCAGGGTTTTCCGAACAAAAGAAGGCGAAGTAAAGACAAAGATTGTAAATAAGGGAAGCGTACGATAGGTTTTTAAATCTAATAATTTGCATAGTTCAATGGATTTAAGTGATTATGAACTAGAGTTCGCAACAAGAGTATTATGTGACGTGCCAATACCGCGAAAGTTAGATTTAGCATATTTATTTGCACAAACAGCAGATAACGCGTCGTCTGTGTTTGCAACGGGAGCGCAACTGCGCAGAGCCAATCCGTCACTAGAAATTGCGATTTGCGGCTCGGATAATACACATCATGGCTATCCCGGGCTTCACGATTGGCATGCAAGACTTTTGTTGGAACCGTATAGTGTGCCGCTGCAAAAAATAGTAAGCATACCGCACCTGCCAGCGCCAAATACTCTGGCAGAAGCAGAGAACCTTGTTCGGTATGCGAAAAAACACTGTGTAACCTCTGTTGCCATAGTTGCGCCGCCATTCCATCAGCCCCGCGCATGCCTTACAACGATAACCATTGCCAAAGAAGAATATCCGGAGTTGCAAGTGTATAATGCTGTTGGCGTAACATTGCCTTGGGGCGAAGTTGCACTGCACAGCCAGGGGATTTTATCCGGCAAAAGAAGCGAATTAATCCGCGAAGAGTGGGACCGCATCAGAAAGTACCAGCATAGTGGCGATAGATGTTTATGTTCTATTAAAGTCGCATTGGATTATTTAAATGCGCGCGATACGCGATAAGCTAACCACTCCATATTAACAAACCATTTATTTAAACTCTATTTGTAATATATATTCATGAGCAAAGCCTTCCTTCGCCACAAAGAGCCTGCCAGCAGGGCTGGCTCGAGAATCAGGGATTTTATTCTTGGAGGGCAGGATGGGCTTGTAAATGTTCTTGGTGTTGTCCTCGGCGTTGCAACAGCAACAGCAGACACAAAAATAGTTTTAATCGCAGCACTTGCCGCAGCTTTTGCAGAGTCAGTTTCGATGGGTGCAGTTGCATATACTTCTTTCAAGGCTGAAAAAGAATACTATCTTTCTGAAGTTGCCAGAGAAAAGCGCGAGATTAAAGAAGTGCCTCTTGCGGAGAAAAAAGAAGTTGAAGATATTTACAGAAAATTTGGATTCACCGGCTCACTTCTGAAAAAAATAGTAAATCACATCACAGCTAACAAGAAGCGCTGGCTTGCGGTGATGATGGCACAGGAGCTGAAGCTTTATCCGCAGAAAGTTTCTCCGGCAAACAGCGCATTTGTTGTAGGAATATCTGCAATTGCCGGCTCGCTCATACCAGTAATTCCATTTTTGTTCATGGCAATACATTCAGCTGTCTGGACTGCAGTTGCTATTTCGGCAGTGGTTTTGTTTTTGATGGGATTTTACGCTGCGAAAACAACAATAGGCAATCCATGGAAAAGCGGAGCAGAACTGGCAATAATAGGCATGCTTGCCGCATTAATTGGATATGGAATAGGTACTGTGCTTGGCGCGGTAGTGTAATGCTGGTTCAATTAAATTTATAAATTGAGTTGTAGTTTTGGGATTGTGCGCCAGTAGTCTAGGGGTAGGACATGACCTTGCCACGGCAGCCTTTCTTTTTTTGCGGAAAGAAAGGCTCCCGGGAATCCAAAGAAAAACGCGAGGCGATTTTCAATCGCCAAAACTTTGGTTCTCGAGCAGAAAGGTTAAGACCTGGGTTCAATTCCCAGCTGGCGCATTTTAAATTTTAAAAGTGTATGGGGCTGCGCGGATTTCCAAAGCCTCGAAGAGGCGTGGCACAGCCGAATCGCAATTCGGTTGTGTCTTTGAACCGCGGCCTCACCCACCCCATGGGCGAATTCTACCAAGCTATACTACAGCCCCACTAAAGCAAATACATGATTAGTTTAAAACTTTAATTACTCTGTGTCTTTTTGCGGGTCTGGCAGCTTTGGTAATTCGTTTGGCATTTCTATTTGTGTTGCTCCAAAAACTCTACCTTCCAAATTCGCGCGCTCATCAATAATAGTATCACTTCTTCCTGGTAGCGGAAAATTCCACTTATTGCCTATTTTTTCGCCAAAAGTTAGCGTGCCATCGGGCGAGATAGATTTTATTTTTACCATGGCTACTAAGCGGCTACCTTCAGCGTCTCCATCTAAGATACAACAGACAGTTGTTCCGCGGGGAAATTTTCTGCCATCCTGTTTTGAGCAGGACATAGGTGATCGTATGTCATTTGTAAATTCCCACCAGCCAACGTCAGCAAAGCTATTATAATCAAAGTCACTAACCTCTCTCAAAGCATACGTTACTACCATATTAATCTAGTATTTTATTCGTAAACTGTTTATAAACCTTTCTGAGCTAAATTTGAAATAACGCTATGCGGATGGCCCCACAGGCCAGTAGTTCAATCTTATATTTTAAAGCTATTTGATGATTAACTGCACAAAGCAAGCGGATTTAGAAACTTGAAGCGGAGCGTAGCGCCACTGCGCAATCGGAAATAAATATGATATTTCCGATATGTTTATAAATAACCTAACATATACCTTTTCAACATGGTAAGCAAATGGCCGCTTCTGCTGATTTTAATCATAACAGCCCCATTGCTTTTTGCATCTGCAAATGCTACTGATTTAATTTTGACAAATAAAGTTATAACCAACGAAGTGAATTATGACGGGCGCGCCAAGTATACTGTTTCTGTAACTAATACGCAGGACATCGCAGATGACATATGCCTTACAACGCCAACATGGGGCATGGCCGTCCTTAGTGATAATATTATTACGATGCCAGCACATTCAACTTCTGCTATTTCAGTAACAATGACTCCGCCAATGGATGTTTACATTGGGCAATATGCAATAGAACTTACTGCAAAATCATGCAAAGACCCAACTGTGGCAGGCACGACACTTATGAAAATTTCAGTAATGACAGAGCTTCCGCATATAGAACCTTCTGTTGACTTGCCGATTGGGCTAAGGCCACACGAATACACAATGAATTTAATTGCAAAAAATGTCGGCAGTGAAAAAGTCGGCAATCTCAGAGGGACTGTAAGCTCTGATTTATTTGACACGCAGAGTTTTGATATCGGAGAAATTCCAGCGCAGGAAGCAAAAGTCGCACTGCAGTCCAAAGTCAACATCTGGCCAACATCGGAAGTCGGCATTCACAATATAATAATAAATATTTACCAGGGCGAAAAATTAATCAAGAGTTCAATAAAGCGCGTCCAGATACTTGGCTCAGAACAGGTGACTGCAGATACAATTGTCAAGCAAGGTATCTTCGGAAAATCATACGTAATAAAACTTACAAACACAGGAAACTTGGCTGTTGACGATTCTTACTTTGTAAAATTGCCAACATGGACAAGGTTATTTATTTCAACAAGCCCGAAGGCTATTTCTTCAAAAGCCTACGGTGGCTATGAAATAAGCTGGCACTACTCGCTGAAGCCTGCAGAATCGCTTATTGTGAAATATACATTTTCTTATGTGCCTTTATTCATAATATTAATAATACTTTGCGCATTAGGCTATGTATTTTACACGCAGGGTGCGAAGGAAATCACAGCCAGAAAATCAGTCATAAAAGACGGCAAGGACTTAAAGGTCAAAATAGCAATAAAGAACACGGGGCAAAGGCAGATAACTAATGTTACTCTTGCAGATTTGATACCCGCGCCTTTGAAATTAGTAAAGAGCTTTGGCACTGCCAATCCAACAATAATAAAGCGCGAGCACGGCGGAGCAAAAGTCATCTGGAAGTTTGATGTAATTTACCCGAATGAAGAACGAGTATTAGTTTACAGCCTTAAATCCACTCTCGGATTTGTCGGAGAAGCAGTCCTACCGAGCGCAGAAGTAAAATATAAAGCGAAGGCAGGCCAGCAGGTAATCAACTACTCAAACACAGCATCGGTCAAGGGAAAAGTTTCTGTTTCTGATTAAATTTAATACGTAATATTAAGTAATGTATTTATTGTGCCTTAAGCATATCACAAGCCCTTCAGCCACTTTGAGAGGCTCTGCAATACCAATACTATCTATGTGCCTTGCAAATTTAATTGTGTCGTATGGCTGGGCGTTGTTCCGGAATTGCCCATTGATAATTCCTCTCACAAGTCCAGCTGTAATCTGCAAAGTCATATTTTGCGCCCTGTAAGTTTTAGCTATTTCTGAAATAATATTTGGCGGCGGCATGTGAAATCTTTTATCTAACATATATTCTGCTGTCTTTGGTAGCGTGCCAGCCGCGCGTGCGACGTGCGCATAATATATATGGTGCAATTCTGGCATGTCTGCCCGCCAGACATCAATAGCTTCTTGCGTGTATGCCTTTTCAAAAACATTTTCGGCAATCCTATCCAGCATACTACTAGCCTGCTTTTCCAAAATTCTGCGGACATGCAGGGGGTTGGCATCATTTGGCGCATAGCGAAGGTTATCACAAATAGTGTTGAGTTTCAACCAGTATGTTTGCCTAACTCTTGACCCTGCGTAGGGATGCTGGTTTTCTGGTTTTAAGGCTTCAGCGACAACGCGTCGCTCTAACTCTGAAAGCGCACCCTGGTTTCTGAATGCGTGCGACTGGAGAAAATGGTCGACTATGTAGTATGGCACTTTGGCTCTTCTTGCCAGCTCGTCCTGCGTTATGTTTGGATGGCTGGCTTGCAGACGCCTGAGCCTTGCTAGCTGAGTGGATTCTATTTCTCTGTCAGCGAGGCGTTTCATGCTGTGAAGGTACGACATTTTTATCTGACTGATAAAACGCATACGCCTTAAAAGAATTCCCAAGTGGTTTGTGATAGCACGTGTTATGAATTGAAATATCCCGCTCCCCAGACTCTCGTCTGTTTCGAACTAGGAACTTCACGATAAATGCTTTCTAACTGGTTGCCCAGTTGTACCAACTACAGTCGTGCACTCTACCGTTGAGTTAGAGCGGGATGAATAATATGCTGTTTTATCATTTAAAAATTATTCTGAACGCCCAAGCCGAGATTCGAACTCGGGTCTGAACCGTTCTGTTTAGGAATCCATAGTTTTAGGCGATTGAGAATCGCCTGCTTTCATTTTGGGTTCCAAGGAGCCTTTTTCTTTTGCAAAGAAAAAGGATGCTTTGACAGGGTTCTATCCTGACCGCTAGACTACTTGGGCCTAGTTTAAGAAAAATTTTCAGAGCTTAAAAGCGTATCGGCGTTATTCGTTAAATCAAACTATTATGATATGTAGTGCCAATTATCTCAAACTACATGCCACAGAGTAAAGCTTATAAACCCAGTTTCAAGGACATAAATAGCCTATTCAGTCCCGATACAAAGGGCTACTGATAAACTCTTAAATGAGGTGCCTTTGGCCAGCACAACACGCGCGTATGGTTAAGAAAATCGATATCACACAGCATGCTCTCGTTCCTAAATTCTCCAAACTCTCTGACGAGGAAACAAAACAAGTTCTTGATAAATTCAACATTTCGCTTTTACAGCTCCCGACAATTTCAGCATCTGACGTGATGTCAAAAGCAGTTGATGCAAAACCAAATGACTTAATAAAAATCACGCGCGTTTCAAAACTTGGCAAATCGCCATATTTTCGAAGGGTAATTGAGTAAAATGTCTGAGCTGTTAATTAAAAAATATTTCGAGGAAAACAACATAGTTAAATCTAATATCGAATCCTTCAACAGCTTTATTGATTGGCGCCTGCAGAAAATAGTTGATGAAGTCGGGCATGCCACGCCAGCAGTCATCCCTCCGGAAGCAGAAGATGTAAAAATTGTTTTTGGAAAAGTTAAAATCGAACAGCCAAGCATCACAGAAGCCGACGGCGCAAAAAGAAAATTAATCCCATCAGAAGCAAGATTAAGGGATTTGACATACGCAGCGCCGATACTTCTGGAAGTCTCTCTAATGATTGACGGAAAGGAAAGGGAAAGGACAGAAGTCCAGATTGTTGACCTACCAATAATGCTCAAATCAAAATTATGCTATTTAGCTGGCATGAACCGAGAAGAGCTGATAACTGCAGGAGACGACCCGCTTGACCATGGCGGATATTTTATAATCAACGGAACAGAGAGAGTTCTCACACTTTTGGAAGACTTAGCAGCGAATACTGTTTTTGTTGATAGAGTGAAGACAGGCCCGACAACACACAAGGCAAGAATTTTCTCAGCATCACAGCAGTTTAAGATTCCGCACGAACTCCAGAGGACAAAAGACGGAGTATATTTATTAAATTTCGCGAGCACGAAAAAAGTTCCGCTGGTTGTTATGATGAAAGCGCTCGGCGCAACAAAAGACGCAGAGATAATGAAACTCATTGGCGCAGATATCATGCAGGACGAAGATATTTATATGAATTTGGTTGATTTTGTTGAATTAAAAACAGATAGGGCAGCCCAGGACTTCATTGCAAAATCAGAAAGCATTGGACTGGAAGATGAGCAGAGATTCCAGAGAGTCCAGTTCCTTCTTGATAATTTCCTTCTGCCTCACGTAGGCACAAAGCCAGAGAACAGATATGAAAAAGCAGCTTTCCTCGGAAGGATGGCCCGCAAAATCGTACTGCTCAAGCAGAGAAAAATCGGCAAGGATGACAAAGACCATTATATGAACAAAAGAGTCCGCCTGTCAGGAGACCTGCTTGAAGACCTTTTCAGGGCAAACATGAAAATCCTAGTTAATGACATGCTTTACATTTTCCAAAGGGGAGTACGGCGCGGAAAAATCCTCCCGCTGTCAACCATAGTAAGGACTAAATTCCTCTCGCAGAGAATCAAGAGCGCAATGGCAACAGGAAACTGGACTGGCAACAGGCAGGGAGTTTCGCAAAGACTGGAAAGAGATAATGCACTTGCAACTTTGTCACATTTAATGAGAGTTACGTCACTTTTAGAAGCATCAAGAGAAAGTTTTGAAGCCAGAGAACTGCACCCGACACACTGGGGCAGGTTTTGCCCGCTAGAAACCCCTGAAGGCAAGCACGTAGGCCTCAGAAAAAACCTTGCCCTTTTATCGTCAATCACAAGTCAGTCAAAACAGGAAGACGTAGAGGAATTTAAAACCCAGCTGGAAGGCTTTGGATTAAAAAGATTCAAACAGGAGGCCTCCCAGTAAAATGGCAGACGTTTACCTTAATGGCGCATTGATCGGCGAAGTTGATAGCCCGCAGGAATTTATCACTGGCCTCAAGACAGCAAGAAGGGAAGGCAGGCTTTCCAATTCTCTGAACGCAGCTTTCAGGTCAAAACAAAATTCAGTTTACTTATCAATAGAAAAAAATCGGGTAAGAAGGCCACTTGTAGTTATAAAGGACGGCAAATCCATGCTTACTTCGGAATTAATTCAAAAATTAAAAAGCGGAGATTTAAAGTGGAGCGATTTGGTGAAGCAAGGCATTATTGAATACATTGACGCTTCTGAAGAGGAAGATACTTTTATTGCCATGCGCGAAGCAGACATAACTCAAAAGCACACTCACTTAGAAATAGATCCGATTGCAATTTATGGTGTAAGCACTGCTATGGTTCCTTTTGCAAATTATAATCAAGTTTCAAAGCTTTACAGGGGGCAGAAAGGACAGAAGCAGGCCCTTGGATGCTATGCTGCAAACTTTTTACTCAGGACAGATACATCAATCAACTTATTGCACTACCCGCAAAAACCAATCGCAAAAAGTTTCATGCAGGATGTTTTCGGAGAGGACTTGTCTGCAGGCCAGAATGTAGTTGTTGCAGTAATTAATTATGAAGGATACAACATAGCTGATGCACTGGTAATAAACCGCGCATCTCTGGAAAGGGGATTCGGGCGTTCTACATATTACAGGCCTTATGTTATAGAAAAATTAAGATACCCTGGCGGACAGGTTGATGAAATAATCATACCTCCAAAAGATGTACAGGGCTACACACTCGAGCATGATTATGCGCTTCTAAATGAGGATGGAATAATTTATCCAGAAGCAGAAGTTGCAGGCGGAGATGCATTGGTTGGAAGAACCTCGCCTCCAAGATTTTTAGGAAAGCTTGAAGCATTTAGCACGGCTGCAAATGTCAGAAAAGATACTTCAGTAAGAGTAAGATACAGCGAAAAAGGAGTTGTTTCAAAAGTCCTAGTCACTGAAAACGAAGATGGCGACACCCTGATAAAAGTTGAAGTAAGGGACAGCCGTTCTCCTGAAATCGGAGATAAATTTTCATCAAGATACGGGCAGAAGGGAGTCATAGGGCACGTAGTTGATCCTGAAGACATGCCTTTCAGCGCATCAGGAATTGTCCCAGATATTTTATTCAGCCCGAATGGTCTGCCAAAGAGAATGACAGTAGGCCACATGATAGAAATGCTTGCCGGAAAAGTAGGCGGGCTTGCAGGAAGGACGATTGACGGCTCATTATTCCAGAGCGAAAGTGTCGGCGACATAAGGACACAGCTCGAAGAACTTGGTTTCAGCGAAGACGGTACAGAGATAATGTATGATGGCAAGACAGGCAAGCAGTATTCTGCGAGAATTTTCGTTGGAAATATTTACTACATGCGGTTGAAGTATCAGGTTGCAGATAAGATGCAGTCCAGAACAAGGGGGCCTGTTGCGCTCCTGACAAGACAGCCGACAGAAGGAAAGGCAAAGGAAGGCGGATTGAGGCTCGGAGAAATGGAAAAGGACTGCCTTGTCGCGCATGGCGCAGCACTTTTACTGAAAGAAAGATTTGATTCAGATAGGGAAGTTGTCTGGATATGCGAAAAATGCGGAAACATTGCAATTTACGATTCATACAAAAACAAGGCATACTGCCTGTGCGGAGAAAAAACAAACTTGGCGCCGATAGAAATGTCATATGCGTTCAAACTGTTCATCGATGAATTGAAAAGTATGCACTTGAGGCCGAAATTAATATTGAAGGATAAATACTAAAATGAGCGAAGAAATAATAAAGCGGAAAAACTATTTCCGCTAATTATCTTTNNGATGGCTATCCAGTAGAAAAAGGGCTTATGGACCTTGCAATGGGAGTCATAGACCCTGGCCTGCGTTGCAAGACCTGCGGTGGAAGAATGCGCTCGTGCCCAGGACACTTTGGTTATATCCAGCTGGCCAAGCCGGTAGTCCATATAATGTATGCTAATTTAATTTATGACTTAATCAGAAGCTTCTGCTTCAATTGCGGAAGAATCCTAATGGCGCCTGAAAAAGCAGAAACATGGAAAGCAAAAATAGACCAGGCCCGCAAGGAAAATAATGTTGATACTCTGCACATCATCCAAAAAAGCATTTTCTCACTTTTGAAAAAGAATCACAAGTGCCATTACTGCGGCTCAAACATACCTGAATTAGTAATTGAAAAGCCAACAACCTTCCATGAAGGCGAAAGGAGAATCTGGCCAGGCGAGCTGAGAGAACGTCTAGAAAAAATACCAGATGAAGACCTGCAGGTTGTGGGAATAGATCCGCAGTGTGCAAGACCAGAATGGCACATACTCACGATGCTGTTGGTTCCTCCAATCACGACAAGGCCGTCAATCACATTAGTAACTGGGGAAAGATCAGAGGATGACCTAACGCACAAGCTTTCCGACATAGTAAGAGTTAACCAAAGATTAATGGAAAATATTGCTGCCGGAGCCCCAGAAATCATAGTCGAAGACCTTTGGGACTTGCTCCAATATCATCTGACAACTTATTTTGACAATTCTGTTGCACAGGTTCCGCCAGCCAGGCACAAGACAAACAGGCCTCTGAAGACATTAGCACAAAGGCTGAAGGGAAAGGAAGGCAGAATCAGGTACAACCTTGCAGGCAAGAGAGTTAACTTCTGCGCACGTTCAGTTATTACTCCAGACTCATTTATGAGTGTTGATGAAGTCGGCGTTCCGACTGCAATCGCAAAAGAACTTACAATTCCAGAAAGAGTTACTGAATGGAATATCGGCGCGCTCAAGGAATTCATAAAGAATGGCAACATTTATCCTGGCGCAGGCTATGTAATCACGCTCGAAAGCAAGAGAAAGAAAATCACAGAAGACACAAAGGAACAGGTGCTGGCAGAATTGGCACCTGGCTGGATTGTCGAAAGAAACATAATCAACGGCGATATTGCGCTTTTCAACAGACAGCCGTCCCTCCACAGAATGTCTTTGATGGCGCACAAGATAAAAGTCCTGCCAAGCAAAACCCTGAGAATTCATCCAGCAGTCATTGTTCCATATAATGCAGATTTTGATGGCGACGAAATGAACCTGCACATACCTCAGACAGAAGAGGCAATTGCAGAAGCAGAACACTTAATGCTTTTGGACACGCAGATAGTCACTCCAAGATACGGGCTGAGCGTAGTCGGCGAGCGCGAAGATGTTCTCGTTGGATTATACAACTTGACAAAAGACGGCGCAGTTTTTGACAAAGAAGATGCTTCTGAATTCCTGCTGGCCAGCGGGATACAACAGCTTCCAGAAAGATCAGCAAAGAAAGGAGATAAGGAAGTTTACAGCGGAAAAGATATTTTCTCAATGTTCCTGCCGAAAGGACTGAATTACACGCACGAAGATATGAAGATTGAAGATGGCAGGCTTGCCAGCGGAACAATTACCAAAACGCATGTCGGCGCAGAGGAAGGAATGCTGATTCATTATATATTTACTTCATGCAGCCCGAAAATAGCAACTAATTTCATGAACCAGCTGAATTTGCTAGGGCTTGCAGTGGTGCGAAGATACCCCTACACTATGTCAATGTCTGACCTGGATTTAAGTGCGAAGGCAACTGAAAAAATCAAGGAAATAATAACAGATGGAATTAAGGAAACAAGAAAAATAATCAATCAGTATAAAGAAGGCAAGATACTTCCGATCCCAGGCAAAACTGAAAAAGAAACACGGGAAGCTATGATTTTGAGCACCTTGAATAAGTTAAGGCGCCCGATCGGAGAAATTGTCGAAAGAGAAGCTAAGGAAGACAATAATATCGTTCTGCTTACGAAGGTAGGCCAGGCAGGCATGCTGAACTTATCGCAAACCTCCGCATTTGTAGGTCAGCAGGCACTCCGGGGAAAGCGAATCCATAAAGGCTATGACAAGAGAGTCCTGCCTCACTTCACAAAAGGCGATGTAAGCCCGAAGGCCAGGGGATTTATCACGCATGGATACGGCGAGGGCATGGATCCGATTGAAATGTTTTTTAATTCAATTGTCGGAAGAGACTCAGCGATGGACACTGCTATGAGAACTCCAAAATCAGGATATATGCAGAGAAGGCTGATTAACGCACTGCAGGACTTGAGAGTGAATTATGATGGAACAGTAAGGGATTCAGGGCACAAGATAGTCCAATTCACGTATGGCGATGACAATATAGATGTTTCAAAATCAGATGAGGGAGAAGTAAAGGTTTATGGCAAAGGAAAATCAAAGTGATCTTGAGAATGACTGGCTGAAGACAGAACTGCCAGAGAAAACTCTCAGCGACATAGAACGATTTGCCAAAGAGCACAAGCTTACATCTGCGCAGAAAGAAAAACTTATCACAGATACGAAAGTAAAATACGAAGAAATGCAGATTACTCCGGGTGAATCTGTCGGAATAATCGCGGCGCAGTCTCTTGGAGAACCCGGCACGCAGATGACTATGAGAACGCACCACTTTATTGGCATTGCAGAGCTTAATGTTACACTTGGCCTGCCGAGAATTATCGAAGTTCTTGACTTAAGAAAAGAGCCGAAAACTCCATTCATGATGATTTATTTGAAATCTCCGCATGGAAAAACAAGGGAATCTGCAGACAAGATTGCAAACAGAATAAAGCAGGTTTCTCTCGGTGAATTAGCAAAAGAAATATCGCTGAGCATGTCAGAATTTTCGCTGAGCATATCATTTGACAAGCAGGAATTGTCAATGCACAGCGTGTCTATGGAAGAAATTTACGAATCACTGCAAAAATCGCAGAAAGAATTTAAAGTTACAAAGCGCGCAGACACAATTAATATTGAGCAGAAGGTACGCGACATAAAAAAACTTTATAGGTTAAAGGAACGCATAAAAGAATCTGTAATTTCCGGTGCAAAAGGAATAACACACGTCCTCGTAGTTGAAAGAGATGGCGAGCATACCATCCAGACATTCGGCTCAAACCTGAAGAGTGTCATGCAGATAGATGAAGTTGACGAGACAAGAACAATAACAAATAATATTTACGAAGTTGCAGATATTTTGGGAATCGAAGCTGCAAGGCATGTCATAATCAGCGAAATCGAAAAAGTTTTGACTGAGCAGGGCATGCCTGTGGATTCAAGGCACGTGCACTTAATTGGGGATTTGATGTGCCAGACAGGGACACCCGAAAGCATAACGAGGCATGGAATTACTTCGCAGAAAAGCTCAGTACTCGCAAGAGCCTCTTTCGAAATACCTTTAAAGCACCTTGTTGATGCTGCAATCATCGGCGAAGTAGACAAGCTGACATCAGTAGTCGAAAACATCATGATAAACCAGCCGATATTTGTCGGAACTGGCCTGCCAGACCTCGTCGTAAAGATGAAAGGCGAAAAGGCAAAGCCTGCAAAACTCAAGCCGAGCGAAGCTCAGCAGAGCCCAGCCAAACAAGATGTTTCGCTTGGGAAATCCAAAGAAGTAAAAGAGGCACAATCTGAGCAAAGCTCAGATGCGCCTCGCGCTAAGGGCGCTTCGGAATTAAAAATAGAGAGTGAACAATGAGCATTGAAAAAATAATCAAGGCGAAGGAAAACATCATAATCGGCGAGAAAGAAGTTCTTAAGGCGCTGAAACTCCGGCAGGTAAAGGAAGTTTTTGTTGCGCAGAACTGCCCCGATGGCAAGCTTTCTGAGCTGAACCGCGTCGCAAAAATGGCTGGCGCAACTGTTTCAAAAATTGAAATTGCCGCAGATGAGCTGGCAGCACAGATGAAAAAGCCTTTCAACGTGACTATTGTAGGTATAAAAGAGAAGCAATAATGGTTATAACTTTTGATTCTGAAACTTTAAGATTGATGGCTTATTTCAAGCAGGCCACCAGAGTATCGTGCAGGGATTGTTTTGAAGCTAATGGCACGCTGGTATTTACAACAGAGCCAAAAGAAACAGGGCTGGCCATCGGAAAAGGCGGCATGAACAGGAATGCCCTTGAGAATAGCCTGCACAAGAAAGTGAAGATTTTGGGGTATGCTGACAACCCCGTCGAATTAACAAAAAATTTCCTAATGCCTATGCAGGCAACAGAGGTATCTTTATCGTCAGAGGATGGCAAGGACGTAATTAAAATACAGCTTCCGTCGCCAAGGGAACGGCGCATTTTGCTGTCAAATAACATCGAAAACCTTAAACTTTTGAAGGCAATAGTGGCACGATACTTCCCAGGTATTGCTAATATACTTGTGTTGCAATAATTCTTTGGCAAGAGCAACAGTTTTAAATAACTTAGCGCAGGAAAATCCTGCGATATTTGCGTGCGCAAACAAATTACAAATACGCCGCGCATAAAATGGTGCGAATAATCTGAAATGAAAAAAATAATGCTTCGGCTTCACGAAAAGATAACTACAAACATAGCAAAAAGATTTCATAATTTGTTGGCGGAAAATCCTATTACGCTGGTGGACGTTGGCGCAGCGAACGGAACACTGTCAAATTTTTCAATATTTGGAAAGTGCTTGCGCACTGTCGGTTTCGAGCCAAATAAAGAAGCGCATGATAAACTGATTGGCCTGCAGGATAAAAATACAATCATACTTAATACTGCTCTGGCAGACAAGCAGGGCGAGGCAGAGTTTTTTATTACAAAAAAACCCGAAGCGTCATCCCTTCTGCAGGCAAATAAAAAATTCCTCAAAAATTTTTCAGGCACAGATAGATATAATGTGGTGCAGACTGTGCAGTTGAAAGTAGATACAATGGATGGCGCGCTGATTTCAAATAAAATAAATAATGTTGATTTTGTAAAATTAGATACGCAAGGGAATGAGCTGAATATATTAAAGCACGGGAAAAAAACCATGGCTGGCTGTTTCGGCGTGCAGATAGAAGTTGAATTTTATCAGCTTTACGAGAACCAGTTTGTATTCTCTGATATTGATGCTTTCATGCGCGAGCAGGGATACCTGCTGTTTGACCTTCAGCCAGCCTATTGGAAAAGGACTGCCGGCTTGCCGTACGGCAGGCCAAAAGGACAGCTAATCTGGGCAGACGCGCTTTATTTCAAAGATCCCGATGTGTTTTTCGAACAGATAAGGCAAATGAGCGATGCAGACAAGTTTTTGAAGTCGCTAAAAGCGGTTTTGATGCTGGCCTGCTACGGGTACATAGATACTGCGTTGGCAATTACGGAAGCTCTGAGAAAAACAGTAAAAGATGGTGAAGTGCAAAAAGACATATCTGTTGTTGAAAAAGAGCTTAAAAAGAAGCATTTTTCATACTTTTTGCGAAATCTGCCTTTTAGAAATGCACTTGCGGCAATTGCCTATCACGTTTATAAAGCGCTGAGATTTGAGCCAAAAAATCACATAATACGCGATAGGGATATTGGGAATTTATAAGTCCAGCGCATCTAAATAAGTTGATTTTCTGTATCCGCTAGATTTATAAAGCAACTCCAGCAGTGGCTAAAATATACAGAAAATATAGTTACAATGGCAAAAAAATCAAGAGGTTTATTCAGCGGAAAGAAGCTCATGCAGAGAAGGGCAAGCCACAGATGGCATAATAAATGGTTTGTCAAACGGGCTTTAGACTTGAAAAGGAAAGTAGACCCAATGGAAGGCGCACCGCTGGCAAGGGGAATCGTTCTCGAAAAGCGACAGCTCGAAGCCAAGCAGCCAAACTCGGCCATGAGAAAAGCTGTAAGAGTCCAGCTGACAAAAAACAGCAAGCAAATTACTGCATTCTGCCCGGGTAATAAGGCAATCACATTCATCAACGAGCATGACGAAGTAATGGTTGCTGGCATGGGCGGGCACATGGGAAAAACAAAAGGCGATATTCCGCAGGTCAGATGGAAGGTTGTTGCTGTCAATGGCCAGCCTCTGGACAGGCTTGTTTATGGCAAGATAGAGAAGACGGTGGGAAGATAATTAAAAGATGGGCGAGGAAGAAAAAATTACAGTAGCGCAAACTGAAGAAAAGTCTTCGGTCTCCAGTCACCAGTCAGCTGAGTTGCCAGAAACAAAAACTGAAGTTCCTGCTGAAGTTTCTAACGTGCCAAAGAAAAAGCGGGTTAAAATTAATATAGATATTATTGTCAAAGAAGAATCCGGTTCTGCAAGAGAGGAAAAAGCTGCAAAAAAGAAGGCAGACAAAACTCTTGAAGAAAAAGCAAAGCAAGAGGAAGCCCGAAAGCAGAAATTCGCGCACCTAAAAATTTTTAATCGCTGGCCAATGGATGTTGTTGTAAATGACCTCGGGCTGAGAAATTACATAAATCTTAATCCGATTATTGTTCCATGGACTGCTGGCAGAAATATCAAGAAGCAGTTTTGGAAATCGCGAAAATCAATTGTTGAAAGGCTGATGCTGAAATTAATGGTGTCAGGCCACAAGGGAAAGAAGCATCTCAGGACATCAAATATTAACACGGGAAAACTAGCAACACAATACAACACAATCAAGAAGACTTTTGAAATAATCGAGCAGAAGACAAAGAAAAATCCAGTCGAAGTGCTTGTCCGCGCTCTCGAGAACGGCGCGCCAAGGGAAGGCGTTGCGACAATCGAATACGGCGGAGTAAGATATCCAAAAGCAGCAGATATGGCTCCGCAGAGAAGAATTGACTTATGTTTGAGATGGATGACACAGGCTGCATTCGGCCATTCTGCAAAAGGCAAGAAACACGTTTGGACTGCTCTGGCAGATGAAATAATGGGAACAGCAAGCAACGACCAGCAGAAATCAAATGCAATTGCCAAGAAGATGGACATGGAAAGGCAGTCGGGGGCAAGCAGGTAAAATGGATGAAGTAACAGCACTGCCCGTTATTCCATTCACGTACAAAGCTAAAATAGCATTGGCAACAATTTTTACCGCAATGCCAGTAATTACTGGCGTACAAACATTCACGAGAACCGGCAGCGTTTTGGAAAGCATAGTTGCAGGCTCATCTATTGCATTAGTTGGAGCAATGCCGTTGGTAGCATATTATTTAAATAATTTGTATCATGGCAGGCATCAACCAATAATTTGTGCAAATGGAGCAGACACATAAATGGCAGACTTTAAACTAGTAATCGGCGATTCAAAAACAAAGCGAACATATAAAGCAGAGCTGAAGAGCCCAGATGCTGATCAGCTGTTTGGCAAGAAAGTTGGCGAGGCATTCCGCGGTGAGTTGATTGGATTAACCGGCTTTGAATTCCAAATCACCGGCGGAACTGACAAGGCAGGCTTTGCAATGTATCCTGACTTTGACGGCGAAGGAAGGCGAAGACTGCTTTTGAGAGAGCCTCCGAGTTATCATCCTCCAAAACATCACAAAGGCAAATTAGAAAAGAAAACAGTCCGCGGGAATACAATCGCAAACGATATTGCCCAAGTCAACTGCAAAATCACAAAATGGGGCGATGCAGATTTGATGAAGCACTTCAATGTCGTTGTAAAAGAAAAGAAGAAGTGGAGTCCGGAAACTGCTGCGGCAGAAGCTCCAAAAGAAGGTTCTCAATAATAATGGCGCATCAATTAGTTATTCGGTTGAGTGATGCGCAATTAGAAGAGCTTGATAATATAGTAAGAAAAGAAATTGCTTGTGGCAGGAATGTGACAAGGTCAGGTATTGCTCGCGAAGCTATTGAATCGCATTGCAATCCACCAAAACCACTTACGCCTTACGAGCATTTGATTGCAGCAGTGGAAGGAATGCATGGGGCTAAAGTATCAGAGCCGGATGCATTGCGGGCAGTTACTGGCGCAGTTGATTTGTATTATGTGGCGCGCGGTTTGCCTACGCAAAAAGAAAAATAATCTAATATATAGTCTTGGCTTATTCAATAGGATGATGATACGCAAATCTTAAAAAGCCAATGCTTATGTAGTCCTCCATGAAACCGGCAATTTATCGCAGGGTAGAAAATAAATGGCACGAAGGAAGTGTAGTTGCTGTGCAAGCAATATCTGCGTTAACTATAGTCACATTCGTGGTTGGGAAATATAGCGGACTAGTCAATATACCGCCAGATGTCTATGTTCCCGTTGTTATTACCGCTCCTGTTTTAATGGGGCTAATTGCAGCATATAGTATTGGAAATCTGGTTACGGAACTGCAATTTCGCAAAGTTGGTTTAGAAGAAAAAGTATCTGGTGCCAAATAATAATGCGATTAATTATAATAAAAACTTTTACAATTTAATTTGTTTCATTCTGAATGCAATATACGTCAGCGCACCTAAAATTACTAAGTGTGCAAGCATGACTCCAGCATTCCATTTCAAATTATATATAAATAAATATCTGATTTGCAGTAATAAAACCGTAACTGCTGTCGCGATAATTGTTTTCATAATTACGCCGAATTTTTTCGGCATCAAATACAGCGCCAGAAATAAATAAGCAGTGCCGAATAAGATTTTATTAGGAAAATAATATG
Source organism: Nanobdellota archaeon (assembly GCA_013331935.1). GTDB lineage: Archaea > Nanobdellota > Nanobdellia > UBA10117 > UBA10117 > UBA10117 > UBA10117 sp10117u. The sequence continues at coordinate 26,390 of DUFN01000023.1, forward strand.
ATGGCACAGTGAATGCCGGAAGTGTGTGAAATAAATAATCAATTGCTGTGAATGCTAACACAATAATAAATGATTTCACTGCTAACTCAATAGTTTGTTTTAGCCTTTTATTAGCCATAGTAGTAAACTGTGATTAAAGCATATAAATTTAGTGTATTTTACATGACTATAGTCTTAAGTAATCAGCCAAAATGAAACTAGTTTCAAAGTATGAATTAATACATACTCTTACTTATAAGTGTTATTGCACCTCTAATTAAAAAATGGTAAAATCATAACTCGAGCAAATAATAATTAGTTTAAATAGCATCAGATTATATTTACCACATGCATCTTAAGCAATATATTAAAAAAGTTGGCGGTGTGCAGACCTTCTATCGCATTTACGATTATTATGCTCAATCTGCAGTGCCGCAGATAAAGCTGAAGGCTGGAAGGGCAGGCCTGGCGAAAGAAATCCAAGACGCGGTTTTTAGTGGGGCGCCGAAGGGGTTTTTGTCTTCATCAGCGATCTGGCGAATTATACTTATTCAGATAGGCAACCAAAGATAGCAAGCATAGTTACGATTGCCACTGACAGGCGGCGTGGCAAAGAAGAATTCAAGGCAGAATTAAAAAAATCCGCGGGAATACAATAGCAAATGACCTCGCACAGCTGAACTGCAAGATTGTGAAATGGGGCGATGCGGATTTGAATATGAAATTCCCGCCAAAGGCTAAAGAAGAAAAAAAGGCGGAAGCGGTTGCGGCTGCGTAACATCACCACAATGTTTATAAATCACAATAGCCATATGCCATTATGGAACTCAGAAACTATGTCGCGCGCGCCGGCGAAACCGGGCGCATCTTGTACTCCAAAAATTTTCTGCCTTATGTAGCTTTAGCCAGCGGCATTGCTTTTATTGTCACTACGGCTGTATTTCATGCGTATGGCAGAACACTTCTGGACGCGGTCAAAGAGTCTGCAATTATTACAACAATGGCTTTACTGGCACTGCCATTCATGGTGGGCACGCAGAAGAATCTTAAAGACCTAGAACTATTAGTAAACCGGAATCATTAGCAATTGCAAGACGCGGCTGTAGCATAACCTTTTAAATTTTAATTCCAGCGGATTTTTATGCCAAATTATATCGGCCCGAAGGAAGAGCCAGCCCAATGGTCGCAGATACGCAGGGAAGTTTATGTGCAGGATAAGGGAGTTTGCTATTTCTGTGACAAGCCAGTGCCACAAAATAGTTATGTTGTTCACCACAAGCTGATGAGGCAGTTTGCCCCGGAGAGCGAGCAGTCCCTTGAGGGCATGCTAAACAGGGAAGGCATACACAACAAAAGGAATTTGGCCACGGCGCATCCGAAATGCCACGACAAGCACCATTATTCACTGCGCGGGCTGTTTGGGGCGAGATAATATATAAAATAAACTATTTGCTCTAATTAAATTATGCCTAATGTTTTAAATATCAAATAAACAACAACTAATGTAAAAATTAATCCAGTTATTTCAGCAAGTGTTCTAGGTAAGTTACTAAAATCTATAATGTTATGTCGGGCCATTATTGTCACCTTCTAATTTATTCTTTATAAATTTTATGTCGCTTTTAATTTCATTAAGTAGTTCGCTGCGCGCTTTATCTTCCTGATTTTTTTTAATTATTGAGTCAGCAAAGTGCCAATAAACAATTGCAAGAATGGCAAATACCACAATTATCATAAAGTAAGCCCAGCTTATTGTTGTGCCGGTTACGCCAAGGATAGCAAAAAATGCTAATACGATACCAGCAGTGAAAGCTATCTTTGTTTTTATTGGAGTTAGAGTATACTTAATATTCAGTGGAATTTGTGTGTCATTTGTCATGGAATCTATGAAAGCTGTTTATTTATAAGTTTTTATAAACTCAAACAAATCTAAAGACCCCAAGTCTCCTTTGTATGTTTGCGTTTAATTTCTGCCAGCTCTTTGAGGATACTAACATCATCTTTTGATAATGTAGCTTTCCTCTCCTTCAAATTCCTGAAATTATCCTCGCTCATGTCAACATAAAGCACGTCGTTTTCAGAAACCTGCCTGCCAACAGTGATGCCATCCACAGAGACAGCAGATTTATCGCCGATTCTTAATTCGGCGATTTTTTTTCCTTCGTTTTCAATTTCTTTTATATCGCCTGCGTATTTCCCATACCTGCCTATCAGGGAAGTTTTTGCTTTCAGCTTTCCGCCGAGGACTTCCACGCCGAAGATGGCAGGCTTGCTTGCCCGGAAGACAAAGCCTTTGAGAACCTTGAACTTGGCTGGCCAGACAACGCCCTCCAGCTTTTTATTTTCCATTTCAAATCTTTTCTTTGCAACTTCTTCCTCGAATTTTTCAATTAAGTGGTATATTATATTATCGGTTATTATTTTTACTTTCAGTTTTTCAGATTCTGCAAGCGTGCTTTCATCTGCCTTAACATTGAATCCCAAAACAAAAGCATCAAGCGGATTTGACTCAACAGATGCAGCGGCAGACATTATGTCGCCTCTGCTTATTGGGCCGATTCCGAGTTTTTTTATTAAAATATTTTTCTTTCTCAGCATTGATGCAACTGCTTCGAGGCTTCCGAGTGCATCTGTTTTCAGAATTATTCCAGTTTGGTCTGTTGTCAAAATAATTGTTTCTATTTCTTCAGCAATTTCTTTTTCAGCTGATTTTATTTCTGATTCTTTTTTCACTGAAACTAATGGCGAGCCGGCCACTGCCTTATCCAAGTCCGGCGCGACTATTTTTACTCCTGAGGCTGCGAAAACATCCTGTACGGGGTCAAATTTTCCACGTGCATCGCGCATTTCAACAAGTGGTTTGGGCCGAAGCAGGGCTTTTATTTTGGATGTTATAACGCCGTCCACTCCGCCAAATACAACAGTATCTCCAACTGAGAGGTGTCCGTTATAAATTATTACATCGGCTGTCATGCCGATTCCTTTTTCTTCTTTTATTTCTAGAATGGTGCCTTTTGCAGAACTTTTCGGCTCTATTTCAAGTTTTTTTTCAAGGAATTTCTGCGAAAGCCCCGCGATTAATGCCAAAAGTTCTGGAATTCCCTCGCCTGTTTTTGCAGAAATAGGGATAATTGCAATTCTTTTTCGGTAATCATCCACCTTTGTGAATAGGTCTGCGTCAAATCCTACTTGGGAAAGCTGGCCTACCAGATTGTAAAACTTTTTTTCGAATTGTTCTTTTGTGTT
>DUFN01000033.1 GCA_013331935.1 Nanobdellota archaeon
GCTTCGTAGGCGCGGGCTTCGTATTTATTCAGCCCTAACAGCTCCAGGTTTATCTCTTTCATTTTACGATGTACGAGTAAAATGAACTAGCAAAAACGTACGCAAGAGACAATTGTTTTTGCTTTGTTCATTTGCAACAACTTAAGTTGTGGCAAACCTTTAATAAGGTTTTTGTTATCAATATAGTAATAAAACACGCTATGATACCTCAAAAACAACCAAACACATTAACTGACAGCGAATTGCTGAGCTTAGTTGACAGAGTTGAAAATTGGGAATATGTGCCTAAATCCCGTAGTGATCCAGAACGATTTACCGGCAGGCTCGGAGATATTGAAATCATAATCTCTAATACTGTCCAGAGGCGTAGCGCTGAGCCAGATAATGATAACTATACGTTAATTTTGAATTATAAGGCTATTGAACTGGGGCGCATCTACGAAAAACACTACGAAGTACTTGAGATAGGCATGCCTCCGTATCACGGCCCGCTAAAGGACCGTTACAAAAATATTTGCAAAGACTGGCAGGCACAGTCGACATGCAACGAAGAAGAACAACGCGCGGAGGGTTTCGCAAAGGCTCAGGCTCTTCTGACAGGCAACAGCAAGTTGAGAGGGTAAAATAACTATGGCTGATGAAGCGAGGCACTTAATAACGCATGGCGATGCAGATGGATTAACTGCGGCATACCAGGTAATAATGCGCCGCTGTCCTTACGAGGTGCATACTGCTGGAAAAAGGCAAGTTGACCTTGTAAACATAGTTGCCAGCGAAATACCAAAAGGCGCGGATGTTGTTATTTTAGACCTATCTTCTAAAACTAATGCGCATGGGCTTGAAACTTTGCTAGCAAACGGAGCGAAAGTAGAATGGATAGACCATCACACACAAGTAACTAACTTAGAAACAAAAGTTAATGCCTTGGGAATAAAAGTTAATGCAAGAATAAATGAAGACAAAGATTATTGTACTTCGCTTATTGTCAATGAACTAACAAAAGAAAAATATGTTGATTGGGCTATTGCCGGCGCTTTCGGCGACAACAAAAGAAAAAAAGCAAAGGAATTAGCAAAAAAGCATGGAATTTCTGCGGATTATTTGGCGCAGTTGCAGGAAGTTGGCAGGCTTTTGAATTACAACAGCTTTGCGATAGCAGTTAATCCAAACGAGGTTCTTGCAGAGATGTTAAACCATAAATCTCCGAAAACCTTTGCCTGCTCTGAAGTTTTCAAAAAAATAAAACAGCAATACGCTGTTGACAGGACAGCACTTGCTAAAGTAAATCCAGTTTACGATTCCGGAAGAATTGTTATTTACCAACTCCCTGATATTCCATCGTCTACTGCAATGCTCGGAGACATTGCAAACGAAAAGCAAGCAGGGGACAGAAGCAAAATGTATTTTGTAATAGCACCTGACGGCGAAGTGCCGGGAAAATTTGTAATGAGCATAAGAACTTCTGGCAATCCACTGGCGAGCGACATTGCAAAACTTTTCGAAAAAGGCGGCGGCAGGGCAGATGCTGCTGGCGCAAGTATAACTAGCCATGCAAAGCCAGAAGATTATATTTTACAGAGGTTAAAAGATGGTGGATTTGGAAACTAAATCTAAAATAGAAGCAGTAGTATGGGAAGTTTTTCTTAATTCGTCTATTTTGCAGATAGAAAAAATTCCAAAAGGATTCATGAACACAAAATATTTAATAAGAATTTCAAATCCTGATAAAGATTTAGTCTTAAAGATTGCAGATGGCAAAAGATATCAGAAGCCTTATGTGTTAAAAGAAGCTGCAGTCTTAAAATTAGTAAAAAATAAATTACCAGATCTTCCAGTGCCAGAAATTTTTCTGGCAAAAGAAGCGCACCCTATGTTTAGTGCGGATTTGGTTTTAATGTCAAAATTACCAGGAATAGATTTAGCGGACCTTTGGGGCAACTTATCGCGCGAAGAAAAAGCAGATATAGTATATCAAATGGGTTGCTTGCTGGCAAAATTGCACACTATAAAGTCCGATAAGTTCGGCGGAATTGCAAATGATGGTTCGCTAAAAGATGGTTCGGATAGCTGGGCCAAAGCAACAATTCCAAATCTTTTTGAAGAGCTTGGCAAGCAGGAAGTCCTTGGCGTGCATGCTCCAGAATTCAGAGATGAAATAATAAGGTATTTCCGCAGCAACCTGCCAATATTCGCAGCGCAGCAAGAGCCAACTCTCGTGCATATAGATTGGCATAAAGATCACTTCCGGGTCGAAAAAATAAACGGTAAATGGAAAGTAGTTGGTGTTTTGGATTTTGAATTTGCTGAATATGCACCAAAATTATATGATTTTGTAAAATCAGAAAGATGGCTGTTCAGAGATGAGCCTGCCACAAGAGAGCCATTCATGCGAGGCTACAAAGAAGCTGGCGGAAGCTTGCCGGAAAATCACAGTGAAGCGCTAAACGTCTTTAGGTCGCATCACAAAGTATTCTTCGTGCGCAGGCTATTCGAAGGCCGTGGCAGGGATGCAACATTTGACGAATATACTAAACGGCTGAAAGAGCTAATAAGATGAGCGCCGGGACTGAGATTTTCCTCGAAACAAAGTTTCGCGTCAAGCGAAGCTTCGCTTCTCTTTGAACTCAGAAATCCCTTTCGGGAAACAAGGTTAGCAACCTTGCGCCTTACCAGGTCCAGCCATCACGGATTTATTTTGCAAACCCGCATGATTTGGGCCATCCCGGCTCACTAAAACTACACTATCTGGTTTTAAAAAGCATGCGAATAACGGGTGCGACTCGCTGCCCACTATTTTTAATACTAATTATTAAGCGTAGTTTTATTTATCGGGATTGAGATATAAGGCAAGTAGTTCTTTAAGTAATCCCGATGCCCGTGGATAATCTAAGTCTAATTGTATTCCGCTATCGCGCACGAATCCAATACCCGCACCTTTTTCCTTTTTTGGCGCGCGAAATAATTTTTTAGTCGTAGTGGTGCTATTTAGCTCATAGAATTCATAGTCGCTGCCCTGATGCAGCTTAAAAATTACTTCGTATTTTGCAAATATCTGCTCTATCTGCGTTTGTTTTGCTTTCAAATCCAATCTTGGATGCGGGTGCATAAACATAAAATCGAACCAATACCTATCCTGGCTAGGCAGGCAGCCTAACTTAATATCTGCTGGCACGCCGCCAACCTTTACAAAATACTCGCGCACTTCGCGGTAGTCTGCACCAAAGCGATTACCAAGCTTACTTTGTATTCCCTTTTTATCAGCCAATAGTTTATCTACTAAATCATCTACACTTTTTGCAACGAACAAGTCTATGCGCTCAATCATGGGTTAATAGTTGCAATATGGTTTATAAACCTTTGGTGGTATGCGAATGACTATTTTAAATCTTTAATGGGCATGCCTCATGGTGGACACAACCAAACACCTGATGTTACCCTCCTAGCCAGCTCCATACTGTATCGCTTTAGCACACCTTAGCTAAGTTACCGTTGCTGCCTTCCGGCCCTGGCGGGGTTTCCTAATTAAAGCGCCCGAAGCGGCAATACTTCGACGCCAACTAAAAGGACAGCAAATCTTTAGCATGCCGCCCACAAGGCTTCAGCTCGGACATAAAGACCATTTTCCGATGTAGGCAAGGCCTAGCTGCCCCGACTTAGCCCATTTTTCTAAAGTTGTTTGGGGTTTAAAAGGTTTTGAGCCAGTGACTATTTTGTTATTTGGCGTAGGCACCGAAAGCCTTAAATATGTGCAATCACATAAATATGCATGGCAAACATAACATTAGCCGTGCCGGAAGAAACGTTTGAGAAGATGAAGCACTTCAGCGAGATACGCTGGAGTGAGGTGGCGAGGAAAGCCATCCAGCAAAGAATTGGCGATTTGGAAATGCTGGATAAAATCACAGCAAAAAGCAAGCTAACAAAAAGGAATGTTCTTACTCTTAGCAAAAAGATTAATAAAGCTGTAACTGAGAAATTCCTTGCATGAGACTAGTGATTGACACTAACATTTTTATTTCTGCTTTGCTCAGAGATAGCAAGGTACGCGAACTTATTGTTAACTCTCCGCTTCCGCTGATTTTTCCGGAAGCAGTTTTGTATGAATTAAGAAAGCACGAAGGTGAATTGCTGGAAAAGTCTGGCCTAGCAAAAGAAGATTATGAGAAAATAATAAGTGCGCTTCTTACTTACGCTGAAATTGTGCCGACTGAAGCGCTAAAAGCATATCGCGAAGAGGCTTTGCGAATTGTTGAACGGATTGATATTGATGATGCAATATTTTTTGCCGCTGCCCTGGCAAACTTACCAGCGATAATATGGAGTGAAGACAAGAAATTAAAGAAGCAGGATAAAGTAATTGTTTTGAACACTGCAGAGATTATTCAGCTTTTTGGCAGGCTGGATGCAAAGACTTAGCCCATAATTAATTCACTTCAAAGGTTTAAAAAGGTTACAGATGGAAGCTATTTATCTGCTAGCTTTCTGAAAGTACTTTGTTTATTTAAATTATTAATTGAAAATCCTACGCCAAACACAAAACAGAATATTAGGGTTCCAATAGCTACCCAAAAGCCAAAGATTTCTTGCAAGATACGCCAAAATGGTAATACAAAAAACATAATTCCACAGCCAATTATAGAAATGATAACTGCTATTATTGTATTTTTATCAGTTTCTTTTAATTCAGTTTTTGTCATACTCATTAATGCTCGCTCATATTTAAAAAGTTATTGTGAATATAAAGGCTTAAAAATTACAAATACAATAATTCTCAATGCAAACAACAATAAATTATGTTAAATCTTTTTGCAGAGTTGTAGTCATATTTATCTTTGGATTTTTTGCAGTGTCAAGTCTATTATATTTTTCGATATATAGCTTTATGGGCTTTATTTTAGCAGTCCTTGCCATGATATTATGCCTGCCGCAATTCAACAAACTCACAAAAAAATTTAATTACTCTATACCTACACGGATTAAAATTGTAATTTTGTTAGTTTTATTTGTATTTGTTTTAATGTTCTTCGTAGGCTCAGAAATGTCTAGCAGTGATGTTAGCAGCACTGCCGAACCCATAAAAATAACAAAACCAAGCATAAACTATGCGAAGGATTGTTTTGATAAATATGTTACAAACTATAAACAAAGATCGTCATTCCCTAAAGCATTTCCCAGTTACACCATTATGTGCCTCTCATCAGCAGCGCAAATAAACAATGATTCAACTATTTGTGATCAGCTCAATACGCTACCTGCGAGCCAAATACTGCAAATACTTCTGGATCCAGCGGTAAGTAGCGAATATGGCGCGGAATATCAGACTTGTACTGTAATCGCTGGACTTGGTGATGGGCAAAGTGCAAATGAATGTAAAAATGACGCGCGAATTAGATTCGTAACAAATAAAATAAATTTGTGCAAACAAGAAATGCGTATTGTGAAAAATTAAATTTCTAACCCCCGCCCTTCAGCAATCCCTTCCTCCTACCTCAAGAGCTAAGCCGGCACTGCAATCCTCTACTCCAACCAAAACCTTTTTAAACATATGTCCAATAAAATAAACATATGTTCAAAAATATAAACACACTTCGGCTGTTCTTTGAAGAGCCAGCCCGCGAGTTTAATGTGCGCGAGGTAGCGCGGTTAATTAAGGTCGCGCCGGCAACTGCCAGCAAACAGCTGTCAAGCCTAGCAAAAAGTAATATTTTACAAGAGCGTGAGGAACGCAGATTTAAGCTTTACAAAGCAAACCTCAACTCCGAGCATTACAAAGACTTGAAAATATACTACAACATAAGAAAAATCAGGGAGAGCGGCCTGCTTGCCGCGCTGGATAATTTTTACCTAAGGCCTGCCGTAGTTTTGTTTGGCGCAGCAAGCCATGGCTTTGATACTGAGACAAGCGATTTTGATTTATCGGTTATCTCGGAAAAAACGCAGGAATTTCCAGATATTAAAAAATTTGAAAAAATATTTAGTAGGCCCTTGCAAATCTTTGTTTTCAAAAACATTAAAGGCATCAAAAACAAGCACCTGTTAAATAACATGCTCAATGGGATAGTTTTGCAGGGCGAGGTAAAATGGATTTAGACGATTGCTTCAGAAAAGGCCTCATAAAGAAAACAAATGTAAATACCGAGCTGATAAAATCCTTAATAGAAATGTCAAAAATAAAAGAGCTAGCTGTTAGCTCTGCAAAAATAGACAAAATAAACATCTCTGCGTATGTTTCACTTGCTTACGATGCTTTAAGAGAAATTCTGGAAGCGATATGCATATCGCGCGGCTACAAGGTTCTTTCGCATATTTGTATTGGAGAACTGCTAAAAGATGTGCTTGGCGCAGATTATGCAGAATTTGATAGGCTGCGCTGGACACGTAATAGCATAAATTATTATGGCATAAAAGTTGATTTTGAGCAGGGAAAAGAAATAATTGATAAAATATTCGTTATGAAAAATAAATTTTTAAAAGAACACTTAAGCGCTTTCAAATCCTAGCTCTTGCGCAATCCCTTCCGCATACTTCGGATTTTTCTCAGAAACATATTCAAAATATTTCCAAAATGCCTGCTGAATCCTTCTTGCTGAGGTGTGCATTTTGTTTTAGGTTTGCCGCAATAAATTATTATTTGGTTTTTAGTTATTACACAATCTACCAGACTCGTTTTAATTTTATCTGCGATATGTGGCATAGTTTGGTGTTTGTATGCGATATTTTTTTACAGTTTTGTAAATGTATGTCAAACCCATTCCTGCTGCACCAACACCACCACACATTGCGATTAACTCAATTGCTGTGGGGAATGGTCCTAGATATTTTGTTTGCAGAAGTGACGCGAAAGTTCCGGCAATAAACGCGCCGCTTGCAATTGCTATAATGTTTGTGATGCCTTCTTTAACAATATCGCTCAACTCAAGTTCGTTCCTCCCACTTAGCCCTATTAAACTAGCTAAGCTCAAATAAAATTTATCCGAATTAGTACGATGTCTGTTAGTTTCCATTTTATGGATCATTCATTATTTCGTAATGATAGTCTGCTTTCAATTTTGCTGCGGTGGCTGCTGCGGTAGCCAAATATTAACTATTTGATGCTAAACGCCCCTCTAATGTAAATCTTTCACGAGCAAACAATATATTTCGCTTTACTGGAAAATGCCACAAAAATCCCGGGCGTTTTAGCGTTGTTACGTCTTCGCGTGAAAGATCAACCAATACTGGCAAAACAAATATGCCGCTCCAAGCAGAACCAAATTTGTGTTGCGATACTAAAAGTTTTGTCGCTTCAGGTATTTCGTTTTCAGATGCCACTACTGCTATGCCTGTCTTTAGAGTCATGCCTATTAAGCCACCAGCGTAGCGGCGCATAAGCTCTGCTTTAATTGCAGCCACATAGCAATTAATATCGTTTATCCCAACATTATTATCTATTTTCCCAACAAATGTTGGATTCATATGGATGCCAACGCCCATGTCTGGCACGACTGTCCAATTCATTCCAGCCATCAGAATACGCTCATATTGCTGCGGGCGTTGTGGTGCCAATACTGCAGACATATATTCTTGTAGATTCATTATGGATCCTTCATAATTTCTTCTTGTTTGTCTGCCCTGCTTTTTGCTATTGTTGCTGCAACTCCGGCTGCCGCAGCTACACCTAATGCTACTAATGCTGCGGGAAGCCCGAGTACTGTTGCTGCGATGACTGCGGACGCTATTGTTGCTGCGGCGGCGATGCCGGTATCAGTCCAAAAATCAGTTATGTATTGATTGTACTTAACTAGCGCATCTCTCTTTCCCTGCGAAACCTTAATTGTAACTTCAAACTCTTTTGTATCTTCAAAAGCCGGCTCGTCTTCTTGCCGAATTGCCTTAAACCAAACCGCATATTGTATTTTCCTAGAAATTTCCTTCTCTTTTGCAAAGCCCGCACCATCTTTTTCATACCACTGCCAGCCCTGCCAATCAAACCAATCCTCTTTCAGCGATGTAAATGTTATATCCCAACTCTCATCTTTTTCATACGTTTCGTCGCTGGATTTCGACGCACCTGGCACATCGGAATAATCTGCATCTTGCGGCCACTTTCGTTTTAAATTAGTTTCAAAATGATAAAAATCGTCGCTTTTGTTTTTGAATGTAGTTTTTATTTTATGATTTTTATTCCACTCCGGCTGTGCCGGAATTATTCCTATTTTATCTACAATAACTTTTATTTCTGAATTGGAAACTTCTAAGTAAAAATCTTGGTTTGCGTCTTCTTTCGTCAGGTCAATGATTTTTGATTCGGAAACAAAACCGCCTTTAGAAACAGTAACTTTATATTTGGCTGGCGCCAAATTATCCAATAAATAATACCCATTATTATCTGTCTTTGTAGATTTTCCTGGTGCGTTTGGATTTGCAGTCAAAGTTACTGCGATGCTGGCACCGCCGATTCCGCTTTTGACGCCTGCTTTGTAAACATGACCGCTAATTGTCCGCAAAGCCTGCGGTGGATAGCGGCTAATTAAATTATCGTTTTTGTCTAACAAAATTGCGATGTCGCTCTCATTATTCCACATCGGCGCCCTACGGTTTTGATATAAATTTGTTTTTGTATTTTTACCGGAAAATGTGTGAATTTTTATACTCTCACCCACATTAAGACCCGTATTTTTCGGGAAAATAAATTTATGCCTGTATTTTGGAAACGGATATTTGAACTTTTCCGAGTCTAAAAGTTTCCAAAGAGAAATATCAACAGATTTGTTCGCCTCATTCTCTATTTCGACAATCTCTTTTTTTCTATGAACACTTATAATTCTCATAATTATTTAATAGAATTAATACTTATAAAACTATGTCCTATCCAACCCCAACTCCACCGCAATCCCTTCCGCGTACTTCGGGTTCTTCTCAGAAATATATTCAAAATACTTCCAAAAAGCCTGCTGAATCCTCCGCGCAGAAGTATGCAGCTTGCCAACAGTTTGTTCTGCAATCCCTTGCATCTTCTTTCTTTTCGCAGCGGCAGACCAGATTTTTAATAATAAATCAGGTTTTCCGTAAGTTCCGTAGCTGACAAACTTCTTATTCGCGGAAATTCTTGCCTTGTTCACGCCGGCCAGCGCCAACAATTTCGCGTAGACAAAGAAGCGCCAGTGTTGCCTGCGCATGATACGATGCAGGAAAATATCCGCGTCCGCCAAATTATTGTACGCGTAGGCAAACTCCTGCAAATAGGAATATTCTTTTGTCACGCCGTCCTCCAGCCACAGCAAGAAATCTTTTAGTTCTAAATCCAAGTAATCAAACTTGTCAAATATCTGCGCGGTGCTTTTTGCGTTGAAAACCAATTTTAAAACTTCCATAACATCTGACTCGCGCTCGCGGCCAAATAATTCAATATCTGCGTCTTTGATTTCACTTTTTCCCGAGATTAACATTTGTAAATCGTTTATCGCAGCGCGCAGGTCGCCGTCCGCAAATGCGGTGAGCTTTTTCAGCGCAATTTCTTCGTAACTTATTTTTTCCGCAGAACATATTTCTTTTAATTTCATAACAATCGCGGCAGAATCAATTTGTTTTAATTCGATTGAGTTTACAATTTGCCGCAATGGTTTTAATTTGTCAGCATAAGCATCTGTTGCAGTCAGAATTATTGGGAATTTTGTTTCCGCAACCACTTCGGCAATCTCTGAAACGCCGCCGCGGTCTTTCTTACCAGACATTGAATCCACATCGTCAACTAAAATAATTTTTTGTGAGCCGAAGAGGGATGCCTGCTTGGAGGCAGGCCCGAGGATTTGTTTCACCGAGCCGGCATCGCGGAATTGGGAAGCGTTCATTTCAATTAATTCATAATTTAATTCTTCCGCCAGCGCTTTTACCAGGCATGTCTTGCCAACGCCAGATGGGCCATAAAGTAAGAGTGCTTTTTTCTTTGAACTCGCGAATAATTCCGCAAACCTCCTGACTGCAAGGACTGCGTTTGGCTGGCCTGCTATCTCACTCAGCTTACTAGGAGAATATTTTTGTGTCCAAGAAGTGCCCATAACTTAATTTGAATGGGCGGGCTTAAATAATTTATGAAACTCAAAAAGAATTTTCCAAAGACTTATTTGCAAGCGTTTCGTAAAATTTTCTTTGGTTTTTTAAATTTTTAATGGTGGCGCCAGTAATGCCTGCCGCAATAAGCGCACCAGACACATAAACTGCATACATACCTGGTGCTACTATTAATATCGCTGGAATTGTCAAAAATTCTATAGCAACAGCAATCATGCCAAATTTTTCCAAATAACCTTTACGCTCAGCCAAAACTTTTGCTTGTCTTTGATAGTCTAGCATGCCGCCTTGCCGCTTAATAATTCTCATTATACGCTCAATAAAACCCGCATCCTGCCAATCTGTATCAACCAACCAATGCAATCTTGATTTTACGAGTTCAGATTTAACAATGTCTGTTAAGTTCATTTTAAACCCTCTAAAAGGCTATGTAGGTTTGTTGCCATACTTTTGTATACATTTGATAACCACATAAATGCGCGATACGCTTTTTTGTTTTTAACTTTCCGAGAAACGAGTTTTATATTGTTACCTATCGATAAACAACTTTCAATTAAACCAATTAAAGATTTTTTTATTAATTTATTATACTTTTTAAGTGTTCTTTTTTGAATATTTATTGCTACTATGTCGCTTTTTATTTTCGCTGAAAAAAGTCTGTCGTTAGTAACTCTAGCTAACTTTGAATATTCAACGAAACTTATCGACCTAAATAAAAGTTGTGCTAGGTTTTTGTTTTTAATTCGTTTAGTCTTTTTTATTTTAAGCTTTATTTTTTGACTCAAAAATACTTGTTTTTTGTAATTTTTATCTAGTCCTGGCGGGTCATCCATGACGTTTTTCATTTCATTTTTTACTTCGTCTGTCCAGTTACCCATAACTTTGCCAGCACCAAAGTCGTATAATAATCCTGCAACACCGCCAGCTTGCGCTAACTTTACTGGTAAAAGAGGCAGCGAGACAAGCAATTCCGCACCGAGTGCCAAAAGTAAAACATCGCCGGCATCCTTGAGATCAACCGCTAAATTGTAAACATCCAACGCTTTTTGCTTGTAATCCGGCACTCTTACATTCACTAGCAAATGGTTGCTTTCTAAATTTTCCCAAAGTGAAGTTTCGCTTTTCAAATTTCCCGTTGCGTAATGATCATAGATTTTAGTCAATTCTTTTTTTGGCACAAACTTATTTTCGTCTTTTTTATCTTGCTCGTACCAAATCCAATCATCTGGACCTTTGACCAAAATCCATGTAGCCGCACCGTATTTGTTTTTATCGGAAATTATAATTGTTTTACGTTTTGGCGCTAAGTTTTCATTTAGTGCCGCATCTTTTATGTTTTTGTCATCTTCAAATAAACTAAAACTTCCGGGCGTTTCTATTGTCTCGTCAGTTTTGTTATTCAAATTTAATTTTAAAAAATACGGATTTCCCCAATCTGCATTTACATCAACAGTTTTCAAATCCTTTCCCGGCGAATGCGTCGGGAAAATTTCTAAACTTAATTCTGGCGCACTAAACTCTATTTTTATGTTTATATTTTCTTCCGCGGACAGATTTTCATAGGGCGCATATGCCTCCGCTTTCCATTTGCGCGTCTCCAGCCAGCACTCGAGATGCGCATCAAATTCTAAATTTTCATAATTATATTTTTCTAAATCGACTTCGATATCCAATAGACTAAAAAGTTCTTCATACTTCGCATAAACATCTTCATCAGTTACTTGAACTTTTTTAATTTCCCTTACGTTTTGTCTCAAGGCAAATAAAAAATTTGGCGTATCTTGTTTTGTGGTCGCCTCTTTGTATTTTATCGGCACGCGAAAAATAATTTTTCTAACATCCAGTGCCGGATAAATTGTAATATTTTTATTAAAAATTCTGGCACTTGTTTTTGGCACACTTAAGCGCTTGTGCACGATTTTTGAGCCAGAAATTTCAAGTTCGCCCAGAACAATGACTCGGGTGCGTTTGCGTTCGACCATACTTTCTTTGAGCACATTATGTTTTTAAAGTTAACTGGCCTGCTATCTCGCTCAAACTTCTAGGAGAATATTTTTGTGTCCAGGATGTCATGTTATGTCAGTTGACTCTCCATTTTTTAGAATTTTCAACACGATATTTTTTGGCTTGAGTTTAGCAAATTCATTTGGATCGCGATTCATAAATCCGGCATGATCGTAGTGCATCGGAATTACGATTTTTGCTTTGATATTTTTTACAAATTTCCAAGCAGCTTCATAAGTTATCGTCGGGCCGACAATTGGTATACCAGCATTTTTTGTAGTAAAATCCGCGAGTTCGATGCCGTCGCCTGCATGGAAAAAGGTTGCGTTTATAACAAAACCTGTGTTCGGCGGNNCGGCGGTCCAGCCACGGGTAAAATTTCCGCATTTGGATGGTCTGGGCATGGCTTAACTGGGAATTTCCTGCCGCAAGTTTTGCAAGATAAAATCTGGCAATGCGGCAAGTCAACCGGTTCAATCTCAAAGCCTGCCACGGAAAACTTTTTCCTGTTGCTAACCTCAATTACTTTTACGCCATCCACGGAAAGTTTTGCGGTTACATCTGCATTCCCGTAAATCGGAATTTTTTTGTCTGCAAAAACTTTTATAGAATTTATATCTAAGTGGTCGCTATGCTGGTGCGTGAGCAGGACTGCTTGCACATCGAGAAAATCTTTCGCGGAAAATTTCTCTGCAAAGAAGCTGCCAGGATCTATCATAATTTTCTTTCTGTCAGCTTCAATTACAAAACAACTCTGCGNNTTATTGTGGAGCGCAGGGTTTAAAACCCTGCACTTTAGTGCGCGCCACAATTCAAAAACTCGCCATTCAGGCGAGCATCGTAACCAAAGAAAACTGCCGTGCGGTTTTCTTGGCCAAGAAAATCACTTTGTGATTTTCTTTGGAACCACGGGCTTTGGTCAGAAACACTGCGTGTTTCCTGCGCCCACAATCCTTACGGGATTCTGGTTAGCTCGTGGATAGATGCGAGCGGCGAGTTTTTGTTATTTAAGTTATAGTTTTGGTATGCCCACGAGTATTTCTGATATGTCCTTTGCCATTAAGCCTTCGAGCCTCTTTGACATAACTATTCCATTTTTTTTACAAAAGGCTTTGTACTTTTTATGAATTTTTGTATCAACTTCTATCGTAAGTTTTGTTTTCATATTAATACAGCTTTTTACAGGAATTACTGTATTTAAATCTTTTTATTTATTCACTCCAATCAGTCCCATCTCCGCTAAAAGCGCAGATAATTGTATAAACTCATTCGAGCCCTCAACAAGCCGGAACTCGTAATCCCCGCAGGCCTTTGTAAGCCTTATCTTCAGCCTCTCGTCAACATCCAGCAGCCAAATTTCTTTTTGTATTTGTTTGATAACATCCATGCCTGACAGGCCGTGCGCGACCATTACGTCAGTTAGTTTCTTTTTCGCTTCGAGGAATTTTCCCGCGAGTGCAAGCTTTACTGCGGCCTCGATTTCTTTTGGCTCTGCAAACGAGACAATTTGTTTTACAAATGTAATTGTTATTCGCTTTTTCTCGCCAACGACTTCAGCTGTTGCTGCGCAGGCCTGCAGCAGGTTCTCAGCCTTGCGCATATCGCCCTCGGAAGCTTCGTAAATTAAATCGATCGCGTCAGAATCAATTTCAAATCCTTCTGTCTCTGCGACCTTTTTCAAAATATTTTCTACAACTTCTTTAGCAAGGGGTTTAAATCTAAATATCGCGCACCTTGACTGAATCGGCGGGATTACTTTGGAAGAATAATTACAGCTTAAAATAAAGCGAGTCGTTGCTGCGTAATCCTCCATAGTCCTGCGCAGTGCGTCCTGTGCCTCCTTTGTCAGCGCATCGCACTCGTCCAAATAAATTACTTTGAATGGCACATTCTCAATCGCCTTTGTGCGCGCGAAATCCTTTACCTTTACTCGCACAACATCAATTCCCCTTTCGTCAGAGGCATTTAATTCCAAAATATTATCTCGCCAATTTTCACCGAAAAGCTCACGGGATATTGCAATTGCTGCGGTGGTTTTTCCAACTCCTGCTGGCCCTGCGAACAGAAGGTGTGGCATATTCTTATTCGTGACAAAGGCCTGCAATCTATGCGTAATCTGTTCCTGCCCTTTAATTTCAGAAAGTTTCTGAGGCCTATATTTCTCTGTCCAAATATCCATACAACAGCAAGAAGCGGAGTTTTTTTAAGCATTCGTATTTTGTTGTGAACATGACAAACGTAACAATACTTGGCGCGGGTGCCATGGCTTCTGCAATAGCAGTGCCATTAGCAAAAAACGGCCACGAAATAAGAATCTGGGGCACTGAATTTGACAAAGCTATAATTGACGCGCTGAAAGCAGACCAGCCGCACCCAACACTGAACGTGCTAATCAAGGGAAACTTTTTTTATGAGAATGAGCTGGAAGTAGCGCTGAAAGATTCAGAAGTTGCTGTATTTGCAGTTTTGTCATCTGCGATTGAGAGCATTGCACAAAAAGCAAAACCATTTTTAACAAATCAAATAATTATTAATGTTGCAAAGGGTTTTGATAATTCTCAAACGATGATAGAAGTTCTGGAGCATGAGCTGCCTGGCCTGCAGAAAGTTACAGTGGCAGGCCCGTCCATAGCAGCAGAAGTCGCGCAGGAACAAAGAACACATGTGGTTTTTGCATCAAAAGAAAAAAGCGCGGCAAAGTTATGCAAAAAGATTTTCCAAACAAAAAACTATCGAGTTGAAGTTTCAAATGACATAATCGGCGCGGAAATTTGCTCTGCGCTGAAAAATATTTATGCAATCGCGATAAATATTGGGCGGAATAACAACCACAAGTCCGCGCTTTTCCCACAATCTTTGGCAGAGATGGCAAAGTTTGTAAAAGCTTTTGGCGGAAAAGCAAAAACGGTTTATGGTTTGGCTGGCTTGGGGGATTTGCATGTTACTTCGCAGGGGGGGAGGAATGGCATGCTGGGCCAGCTCATCGCAGCAGGAAAAAAGCCTTCTGAGGCACTGGCAGAGCTAAAAGAGAAAAATATTACTATCGAGGGCCACGTTGCAACAAAAGCAGCATACGAAATTGCAAAATCGAAAGGTCTAAAACTGCCTCTGCTCGAGGCAACTTATTTGATGTTGTATGAAAATAAACAGTTCAGCTAAGCCAAATATGGAGTTTTATCCATCCGATATTATTTTAAACATTGGTTTAGAGTGTGTTGCATGCAAGCAGGCCATAATCCAGTGGCATTTGAGAAAGAAATACTTGACTTCTGGAGCAAGAAGAAGATTTACGATAAGCAGAAAAAACTCTACAAGAATTCTAAAAAAAGATGGTCATTCATAGACGGTCCCATCACAACAAACAACCCAATGGGCGTGCACCATGCGTGGGGTAGGACTCTGAAAGACTTATACTTGCGGTGGCATGCCATGCAAGGATACGAAATCAGGCGGCAGAATGGCTTTGACACGCAGGGCCTGTGGATAGAGCGCGAAGTTGAAAAAGAATTAGGCTTCAAGAGGGGAAAAAAAGACATCGAAGAATACGGTATTGGAAAGTTTGTTGACAAATGCAAGGAACGTGTCGTAAAAATGGCCGCAAGGCAGACAGAGCAGTCCATCAGGCTCGGCCAGTGGATGGATTGGGACGATTCGTACTACACTGGCACAGACAAGGCAAATGAATACAAATGGTTTTTCCTGAAATTCTGCCATGAGAAAGGCTGGATTTACAAAGGCAAGGATGTAATACCGTGGTGCCCGCGGTGCTCAACAGCAGAATCAAAGCATGCAATAGCAACAGAGGGATATTTTGAAATCGAGCACAATTCGATGTTTATGCAATTCCCAGTTCATGGAAAGGAAGGCGAATATTTTTTAGTTTGGACAACAACGCCGTGGACAGTTCCTGCTGATGTTGCAATCGCAGTAAATCCGGAAATTAATTATGTAAAAATAAGGCAGAAAGACAAGCATTACTGGCTTGCAGAATCGAGGCGCAGCATTTTGAAAGGCGAATATGAAATTGAGGAAAAAGTTTCTGGGAAAAAACTTCTTGGATTAAAATACGAAATGCCTTACAAAGACCTCGAAGCGCAGAAAGGCGCCGCACACAAAGTTGTTTCGTGGGATTGCGTCAGCGGAGAAGATGGAACTGGAATAGTGCATATTGCTCCTGGATGCGGGCCAGAAGATTATGCTCTTGGAAAAGTAGAAAACCTGACTTCGCCGTCGCCTCTTGATGAAGAAGGAATTTTTATTTCTGGATTCGGCGGTTTCACAGGAAGCCCAGTGAATGATATTAATCTTGATGTAATTGTTGACTTAGAAAAAAGAGGATTTATTTACAAAATCGAAAAAATAAAACACAGATATCCTCACTGTACAAGATGCAGTACACCTCTTGTGTTTCGGCTTGTTGACGAATGGTATATTGCAGTCAATGATATGCGGGAGAAGCTGATTGAAGAAAACAGAAAAATAAGATGGGTGCCTGAGCAGGGCCAGAAATACGAGGAAAACTGGCTGACGAACATGAGCGACTGGCTCATCTCACGGAAAAGATACTATGGCTTGCCTCTGCCCATCTGGGAATGCGCCTGCGGGCATTTTGAAGTAATTGGAAGCGTAAAAGAGCTGAAGAAAAAAGCTGTTTCTGGATTTTCAAAGATGAAGGAGCTTCACAGGCCATGGGTTGACGAAGTTAAAATCAAGTGCCAGAAATGCGGACAGCAGGCTAGCAGAATACCAGATACCGGAGATGTCTGGCTAGATGCGGGCATGGTCCCATTCTTTACTTTAAACTATCTGGAAGATAAAAAATATTTTGATAAATGGTATCCTGCGGACCTTGTAACAGAATGCGGACCGGGGCAATACAGATGCTGGTTTTATTCAATGATTCTGCACGGAGTTTTCCTGACTGGCAAGGCGCCTTTCAAATCAATAATGACGAATGAAACTGTGAAAGCTGAAGATGGAAGAGAGATGCACAAGAGCTGGGGCAATGCAATCTGGTTCGACGATGCAGCAGACAAAGTCGGTGCGGATGTGATGCGCTGGACATACTGCACGCATGATATTTCAAGAGAGCTTTTGTTCGGATGGCGGGGCTTAGAAGAGCAGAGGAAAAATCTTAATGTCCTTTGGAATCTCGGAATTTATCTGAAAACTTATCTCGGCGAAGATTTCAAGCCAGCACAGTTCAAGACAGTTTCAATTACAGACAGATGGATTTTATCAAGGCTTGAATCACTGAAGAAAAAAGTAAATGACAATCTAGATGCGCTGCAGCCGCATCTTGCAGCCGTTGAACTGCAGAAGTTTTTCCTGAACGACTTTTCAAGAAGCTATATTCATTTTGTCCGTGATGTTTTGGTTGAGGAAGGCAAGCCAAAAGAAAATACTCTGCAGATAATTCACAGCATAATGCTTGAATTGTTAACACTGCTTGCGCCATTTATTCCATTTACATCAGAAAAAATCTACCTAGATGTTTTCAAGCAGTTCAGCAAGCCAGAATCAATTCACTTGTTCGGCTGGCCAGAAGTAAATGAAAAGCTAATTGATGAAAAGCTTGAAAGCGACATGGAAGCAGTTGAAAAAATAATTTCGGAGCTGATGTCTGGCAGAGAGAAGATGCAGAGAGGCGTAAAGTGGCAGATTTCAAAAGCTGTAATCATCGGCGATGAAAATTTAGCAGGAATAATTGAAACCTATTCAGAATTAATCTCGAATCAGACGAACATAATTGAATTTACGGTGCAGAAAGACGATCCGAAAGGCGTCAACACCGTTGCAAAGGCAGATTACAACAAAATAAATGCTAAATTCGGTAGAAATTCTGCGGAAGTCATTGCGAGGATTGTCCAGATAAGCGCAGAATCAATTCTTGCGAAAATACAAAAGGTAGGAAAGTATGAATTTAAATTATCAAATGAGGAAAGTGCAGAAATAGTAAAAGAAGACCTAGCCATCCAGAAAGCAGTCCCTGCAGAATTATTCCTTCACGAAGCTGGAAATATTATTTACTTTGAAAAGCCCGAGACAAAAGAAATGCTGGCCTCCGGATTTGCAAGAGAGCTTACTAGAGGCATTCAGGACTTAAGAAAGAAAGCCGGCCTGCAGAAAGCGGACAGGATAAGCCTTGCAGTTGCCTGCGAAAGCGGACTGAAGGATGCGCTGGCCGGCGAGCTGGGCAAGTTCAAGGACAAACTCGGCGCGCCAAAAATTGAATTTGTGAAGCCTGCTGATTTAGCAAAGAAAAAGAACAGGAACAGCCTCAAAATAAGGCAGAAAGACTTTGAATTTGGCTTCTGATGTCTGATTTTGCCTTAAAAGCCTCAGTAAATCCTTTATAAAGCTTTATAAAGCCTCCCTTTTTAAATACTATTAGCAGGTGTTATCATGGCAAAAAAAATTTCTCGGAAAGCTGAAAAGGCAAAGGGCGTTTATGCGAAAACTGAAAATGTAGTTGTATCTGCTAATATTCACCGGGACCTGCCGCTGGAAAAGCTGGCGAGCAAGCTGGAACGGGCAGAATATAATCCAGAGCAATTCCCTGGCCTGATTTACAAGTCAGATGTGCCGAAATTCTCCGCATTATTATTTAGTTCTGGAAAAATCATATGCACAGGCACAAAATCCCTGAAAGATGCAAAGGCTGCGATTGCAGTAATTATCAAAAGGCTTGGCGCAATTTCAATAAAAGTAACCGGCGAAGCAGATATTGCTGTCCAAAATATGGTTGCGGCCGGCTCCGTAGGTGGAAAATTAAATCTAAACGAAATTGTATTCAAGTTTGAAAACACAGAATACGAACCAGAGCAGTTCCCTGGCCTTGTCTATCATCTGCCTGACTCGCACATAACTTTCCTTTTGTTCGGAACAGGAAAAATAGTTGTAACTGGCGCAAAATCAGAAAAAGAAATAATCGAATCTGTTTATGTGCTAAGAGATCAGCTAAAGAAAGCAGGTGAATTAGGACCTGCTAATTAATTTTATTTTTATGAACATCACCATTACTGGCCCAAGATCTGTGGGAAAATCAACAATTTCTAAATTATTATCTAAAAAAATAAAATACAACTATATTTCATCTGATGCTTTGATGAACGCTGCAATGAAAAAGTTCGGGGGACTTGATAAGGCAATAAAAATTGGAAAAACAGAACTCATGAGCAAAGGTCCTGCTATTGTTGAAAAAGCGCTGAGTAAAGATAAAATAATATTCGACTTGGCGGGTGGAGCAATAAGTTCAAAACAAGGATTTGAAATTGGTGTTTGCCAAAAAGTTATAAAAACAATAACAGATAAATCCATAATAATTGGTTTGCTCCCATTTGCAAATGATGCTATGAGTATTAACTTGCTTTACTTAAGAGAACAAAAAAGAAAACATTTCAGCGACATGGATTCTAAAAAATTAAGTGAAAAAACGCGCGAAGACTATTTAAAATTAAACCCAATATTAAAAAGTGCGCAAGTATTTTAATTTATACTGGAAACAAAACAATAACACAAATTATTGAAGAAATTTTGTGCGAGCTAAAATTAAAATACAATATTTTCTCGTATGCTTAAATATATTCATTCGAGCATAGAATTCTTTATAATAAAACCAATCAACCCAGTTATTGAGGTGTGTGGGCTGTGCCATCTGAAGAGCTGATAGAAAAATTCAGGAAATTCATAGAACAATTCTACTATGATGAGCTCCTGAACTGTGTGCGGAAAGGACAGCAGGCCCTTTATGTGCATTTCGGCGCGCTTTCCAAGTTTGACCTGCAACTATCAGAAGACTTGATGACTGCCTTCAAGGAAGTTTCGGAAAGCTGTGAAGAGGCAATAAAGCAGTTTGAAATTCCAGATGCGAAATATCCAATCCGTGCGCGGTTTATCAATCTTCCAAAGTCAACAAACATCCAGATACGCGCAATAAGAAGCACTCATCTTGGGAAATTAATTTC
>DUFN01000018.1 GCA_013331935.1 Nanobdellota archaeon
ATTCTTGCATTAACTTTTGTTCCTAAGTCAGGTATTTGTTCGTGATGGTCTATCCATTCTACAGCACAGCTGTTTCTTAGCAAAGTTTCTAGCCCTGGCGCATTAGTTTTAGAAGATAAATCAGAAATAACAACATCAGCACCGTTTGGTATTGTGTCAGCAACTAGATTTACAAGGTCGACTTGCCTTTTTCCAGCAGTGTGTACCTCGTAAGAGCCTCTGTGCCGAATCAGCTGATACGCCGCAGTTAATCCGTCTGCATCGCCGTGTGTTATTAAGTGCTTACTAATAGGCTCAGTCATTTTACTCCATCGACTTTAGGCGTCAGAAGACTCCTAGCTTTTGCGAGTATCTCTGCGTATGGTGGTTCTTTTCCGCACTTCAATTGCGCATGCCATTTTCTGTAAGCAGCGTTGTACTTATCTTTTAACATACTTACCCCGCCCGCTACGAAGTGCAGTTCAGAGATTGTTCCAATGTCAATGCCATCGCAATGCATAGATAGCCGATATTCGTAGCTATCTGCCGCGTCAGTCCATTTGTAGTTAGTTTTGGTGATTATGACTCCAATATCTCCAAGCCTACCTGTAAATTGATTAATTGTACATTGGCCGTCCTGGTGTTCTGAACGCTCCCAATTTTCTACTATATCTGCTAATGTAAGCAATTCTATTTTAGTTAATTTGTCTGGTTGTGTTTTCAGTCCCATTTTACACCTTATTACTATATTGACAACAAAACCTTATTAAAGGTTTGGCACAACTTAAGTTGTTGCAATTAACAAAGCAAAAACAATTATCTCTTGCGCACGTTTTTGCTAGTTCATCTTACTCGTACATCGTAAAATGAAAGAGATAAACCTAGAACTTTTGGGCTTGAATAAATACGAAGCCCGCGCCTACGAAGCACTCGTGCGTTTGGGGAAGGCTGGCGCCTCGGATATAGCAAGAGACTCTGGCGTCCCATACGGAAGAATATATGATGTGCTGAATTCCCTCGTGTCAAAAAGCCTTGTCATAATTATCCCAGAGAAAGCAAAGAAGTTTGCCCCTGCTTCGCCTGATGCCTTAGAAAAACTTCTTTTTGCGCATCTCAGGAATATCGAAAAAGTGCAGGCAGAAATCAAAAATCTAAAAAGCATCTATGTGCCTGCTGCAGAAGAGCCAATTGAAATAGTAAAAGGAAGGCGAAACTTTTACAAACTGATTCATAAAATGCCAGAATCACGTAAATATAAGTATGCTTATAAATTTACATCCGAAGTCTTGCCTGCTTGGATTTCCAGCACGAAAAAGCAATTGAGAAATGGCGTTGATGTAAGAACTTTTGTAAAATACAGCGAAGAAACAAAGCCAAACATAGAAAAGTGGCAGAAGCTCGTGCCAAAACTTAAGCAGAAGAAATTTGATTTCGACAAAGTGGCAGGCCAGATAATTGACGGCAAAGCAGTCTTTTTCGCCTTAGTCGAATCGAACACCACGGTTTTAATCCGCGATAAGCCATTCGCGAGGCTTATGAAAAAGCTTTTTGAAGCTGCATGGGAGAAGGCAGAAGAAGTTTAGCAGAAAGCCTTTTAAATAATGGATAGCATTATTCAAATATGGATAACATAATCCAAAAACATCCCGCGCTCGCCAGAACGCTGCTAAAATATGCAGATAGGGAGTTCACAATTCGGGAGCTGGCCCGCGAATCTGGCACGCCCTATGCGACTGCTTGGAGAGAAGTGCAAGCGCTGGATAAATATGGCATCATACTAACCAAAAAAATAGGTACATATACTATTTGCAAACTAAACAAAGTATCACCATACATGAAAACGCTTAAAGTAATTCTTGAAGAGACACCGCATAGGCTGGCCTTTGAACTTTTCAAAAGCAAAATTAAGCACCACCCAAACATCAAAAAAATATATTTGTTTGGCTCTGTGGCAAAGGGCGAAGAAAAGCCTAGCAGCGATGTTGATGTTGCGATAATAGTAAAAAAGCACTTCAAAAAGTTCGAAAAATGGATAAATAAAACCATGACTGAAGTTTTGGAGAAAACGCAGATAAATTTGGTGCCATTGGTGTTTACGCATAAGACGCTGCCAAAACACTTCAAAAAGGAAATTGAAAAAGGAGAATTGGCGTATGAAAGAGATTGAAGAGGCGGAACATTGGCTGGAAAATACAAAAAGATTTTTGAATATGGTAAAGGAGATTTTGAAATGAAAACAAAATTATATGCTTATTTTTTCCTGCCAGCAATAGTGTATTCAATAATATCTGTTGCCCTGCCGCTTTTTTTGGCAAGCTTGGGATACGCAGAAGATAAGATTGGCAATTTGTATTTTATAACAACACTAATCGCTGCGCCAGTTTCAATTTACATATCTATGCATTCAGATAGTGTCGGCAGAAAGATTTTGCTTTACATTACGCCAATTTTGTTTTTATTTGCAGCCGCATTAATTGCGACAAAAAGTTTTGTGCTGATTGCGTCAGCCATATTTTTTGTTACAATAGCAACGTCTCTATCGACTATTTTAAAAATTAGCTTGCCTATTGAGCATTTTAAAAAACGAATTGGAGAAATTTCTGGAAGATTCTGGAGTTTTGAAGTCTTGGGAGGAATTTTTGGGACTTTAGCAGCAGGCGCATTAATGACTTATTTCGGTTTTGCTAATACTTTTTTAATTACTATACCAATCAGCCTGTTACTAATAATAATTGCGTTGCGTATTCCATTTAAAACAAGTATAGTGCAGCAAGTACGTAACTTTAAAATCACTAAACAATTTATCTTGATGATAATTCATTTTTTTGCAGCCAATTTGGGCTTTGGTATTATTTTTGCCTTCGCTCTGCCGCTTTATTTAAACAAAATTTTAAATTTGACTTACGTGCAGATTGGATTGGCAATTACGCTATTTAGCATTGCAACTGCTGCCGGAAGTTTCCTTGGCAAGCTGTCCGATAAGTTTAATTTTAAAGTTGTAAATTATTTGTCATTATTTTTAACCGGAGCGCTTTTATTTGCAATTTCTTATTCTAATAATATTATTATGTTTACAATTTTAATGTTGTTATCAAATACAGCTCTTGGGCTGGCAAGGCCAACTATGGCTCATTTTTTTAATGAGGCTGGCAAAACATCAGGCAGAGACATTGCCGTAATTAGTGTTCTCGGTTCTGCGCTTGGCACGACTTTTGGCTCATTAGTCTCTGGACAAGTCATAACGCAGTTAGGCTATCATGCGTTATTTATATTTGGTGGCGTGATAGTTATGTTGTCTGTCTTGGTACTTTATTTGGGCTTTGGAGTAAAAAAATGAAACTCGCCACGGTTGCCTGCTTGCATGGCAATCTCCGGAACGCAAAAAGACTTGCGGCCAGATAGATTTCGCTGTCCAAATGTGCCAACCAACATCACAAAAACTACGTATGACTTATTCGAGACCGCGGTGCGCAAAGAAACTAACGATACATTTGCACTGGAACAGCAATGTCAACATTCCATACGGGCTCTACAATCGCTTCTAAATTCCTTTGTTCTTCCATGCTATTTATAAACAGTCAAGCTTATTAAATATTTCGGTGGTCAAATTGAAGTTAGGTGTAATAGCTTGTTTGCATGGAAATTTAGCAAAAGCTAGAAAGTTTGCCACGTATTTAAGAAAAAACAACGTTGATGCAGTTGCTTTAGTTGGAGATATCGGCACCGATGAAAAGCAAAAGCAGAGTTTAGTAAAAATAATTTCAATTTTTGCAAAGCTAAACAAAAAAATATTCGTAACGCCGGGAAATCACGAGCAGTTGCGCGCATATTATTCCGCGCTAAAGAAATTTAAGAAAAACAAAAACATAGTTGATTGCACAAAGAATCCTAAAATAGAATTCTGCGGACAGAAATTTGTCTTCTGGCCTGGTTCAGGCATGGCGCATGCGCCTGGCGCAGGATTTTTTCTAATGGGAAATAAATGGCATGCTAAACAGCTAATAAGGAAAATTAAATTGCGCAAGGAACATTTTTTCAATCCAGTGAAGTTTTTTAACTTCCGCGATTTGACAAGGCACTTAGATAAAAATACGGTTGTTGTAACCCATTCACCTACTAAGTTTAGTGCGAATAATGCGATTGATGTTGCGGTGTTTGGCAGGCCAAGCCGCGCATTTTCACCTTCAAAAAAAGATAGGAAATTAGATAAAACTACGAACATGTATGTTTTCACGCCGCAAAATTCAATATTTCCACTAGCAGAAGCAAAGAAATTTATTAAGCATGGCTATCCTGTAAAAATATTAAAGGCAAATGTAGGAAATAACTATTATAGAAAAATCCTGAAGAAATACAAAATTTCTAAATTCATTTGCGGCGACATACACGAGGCTGGCGGAAGGGCAAATGACTGGAAAGGGAAACAAATAAAACAAAACAAGTGGAGCAAGGAGTTATTTTACAACTGCGCGGCGGGTAAAGAAGGAAGGGCTGGCATCGTGGAATTTTTAAATGGGAAAGCAAGATACAAGGTTGTGAAGGTATGAAATCCATCTTAACAATGGGCAGGTCATTTAAATGATGCCTTACCGAAAGTCTTATAAATAAGATTTGTCTTGTTTCCAAGATGGCGAACGAAATAGACATTGGAACGGTTAGTGCGCGAGGCCAAGTAGCCATACCAATAGATATTCGAGATAAAATGGGCTTAAAAGAAGGCGAAAAAGTTTTGTTTGTTCTAGAGGGCGATATGCTATTAATCAAAAAAATAAGCGAATTGCATTGGAGTGAAATTACAAAACCGTTGCGCGGAGCCAGGAAAAAAATTACCGAAGATGCAGTAACAGATCTCGTGCACAAAATAAAGCGGTCGTTGAAAAAGCTTTAAAATAACAAATACGAACGCAATTTATGAAAGTTGTTCTTGATACGAATGTTTTGGTCTCGGCTACTTTTTGGAGCGTCCCGTCCTTTCAAATAATGCGGCTCATTGATGAAAGCAAGCTGGAATTAATTTTATCTAAAGATATCTTAATAGAATATGATTTTGTTGTGCGCAGTAATGAAATATTAGACAAAATAACAACAATGCAACAGTTGGCAATTGCAGGCGCAATTCAAAAAATATTGCTAAAAGCAAAAATTATTGAACCGAAAATTAAACTAAATGTTGTTAAAGCCGATCCAGATGACAATATCATTATCGAAGCGGCAGTCGAAGGTGGAGCAGATTTTATTGTTAGCCAAGATAAACATTTAACTGATTTAGTTGCTTATGGCAATATAAAAATTTTAAAACCTATTGAATTTCTAAAGATTTTAGAGAGAGAAAAATGAAATCCATCATAACATATGGCATTGGCTACGGGAAATCACGCGAGATGGCAGAGATAAATGCACAGCTTGATGCACGAGTTGATAAAATAAAAATCAAGAAATTGGAGAAGCTGGAAATCCCGCGCTGCGAGCTAGTTGAAAGTAAAAAAGAATTGGAAAAATTAAAAGGCGATTTTTCTGGTATTGTTTTGCAGAACTGTGCAAAATCAGATGTTTTTTCATGCCTGGCGTTTGGAGTTACAGAAGATAAGGTTTTCATCGGCAAGGGCAAGGCGGCAGGCAAGAAAGCAGAAGAGCAGGCCATTTACGAAGCCAAAAAGGCTGCAGGAGATAAATTAGAAAGCCTCCAGCAGATTTTGGCAGAAGCGCCCTATAAAAAAGATCAGTATGGGTGCGCGATTGTGGCGTTGATTTTGGTTTAAGCGATAACACTAATCGTAGATTTTTCAGCCAGTGCAAATGAAAGTTCCAAATCTATTTTTAATAGGGCTTTAGCAATCTTATTTTCCTTATCCAGTGCAAAGAGCTTTGCCTTGCCAAACTCTCTGGTTTCCTTTAAGATACCCTTTTTTACCAAGACTTTTATCGAATTTTCAACAGTTGTCCAGCCAGCTTCAATTTCTGTAGCTACTTGCTTGATGGGATAATCAAACTCGCTGAATGTGAGAAAGAAATCTAGGACGCGAATTTCTGGCGATTCTCCAAATACCTCTATGAAACTTGACTTTTCCATATGCATCATTAATTCTCGCTATTTATAAAGCTTTGCTTTAGAACTTTAAGTTCCAATGCAGAACTTAATAATATATTTAAATGAGTTTTCAGAATACAAAATATGGAAGAAGAGATATGGAAAATCAGGGCAGTCATTCTAAGAAAGCTATTAAAGTTTGGCAAAATCGGAGGCGCGCACACTGAAGCGCGTAATGCTATCAAAGGCTTTCCTTCAGATAAAATAGGGCAAGCTAAAAAAGAGCTTGAATGGTTGATAAAGAAAAATTATTTATTGTGCAAACCAAGCACGGGCGAAGCTCACGTATCAATAAATTCCGGTATGTTGCCAGAAATTAAAACATTGCTGTTGCGCCATTTCAAAATTGAAGAGTTATGAGGGGTATTAAAAAATCCGCTGAAAAAGAAATACAAAGAATAGAAAAAGTTTTTGAAAAGCTCGAAATAGTTGAAAAAGCAGATAAGAACGCGGCTGAGTTTTATGATTTTGCCAAAAGATACTTTGAGGATGGCAAGTGGTTCTTCGGGAAGGAAAAATTCATTGAAGCCTTTGAAGCAGAAATAATTGCATGGGCATATGTTGATGCAGGCCTGAAATTAGGCTTTTTCAGCGTTCCAAAAGAGTTAAAAGGAAATTTCACAGCTAAAAATTAGTGGGAGTGTAGCTCAGCCACACAATACCTTTCTTTCGCGAAAGAAAAGGTCTCGTGGCACCCCAAAAGAAAGGCGGTGCGGCTTTACGCCGCACATGACGCTTGGGTGTTCACATGTGCTGAAGTGGGAGAGCACACCGCTGAAGATACAGCGAAAAGCGAGTTTTCGCTAATTTCGCTTGATGCGAAACGGTGTTGTCCGGTGTTCAAATCACCGCACTCCCATACATAACATTTTTAAAACTATTATAAACGCAAAGCCAATGCTAAAAAACATATTACTAATGCCGGCTTTGTTCCTAATTGTGCTGGCCAGCCTATTTATCAACGTAAGCATCCATGAATCTGCGCATTACTTGGTTGCAGAGAACTATGGCTTAAGCCCGAGCATCAGTATGCAGTCTGGCGTTGGGTTTCTTTGGAATTCAGAGCCAATTGCATATACGAGCTATTCCGGTGGGACAAGACAACAGGATATTGCAATCGCACTGGCAGGCCCTCTCGCAAATCTACTTGCCATGCTTTTGGGAATTTTAGCATACAGAAAAACAAATAGTTTTGCAGTGCAAATAATAATGCTAGCCTTTGCATTAGTCGCATTTCTTTCTTTTGCATCAAATATCTATCCAACCGCCGGCGCGGATGGATATATTTTATTTGCCAAATAGTTTTTCAAAAAATTCGCGCAGTTTTATAAAAAAAGTTTTTGCTTGAATGTTTATTTGCACATTCTGGCTTTGCCCCATGTATATAACTTCATACTCATGGGCACCAAGAGAGTTTTCCAGCACAGTGAAATTTATATTGGCGACACTGTTGATGCCAACATAAACTGTCTTGCATTGCCCTATAAAGCAAGCCTCAAAACTTTCTTTCGGCGCAGTTCCGGAATTTTCAATTTTCAAAATTATGCTTCCAAGATCTCCAGAGTAAAGCATTTTTGGGTATTCGACGCTTACAGAAAGCCTAGCCTGCCCGATAGAACCGCCTGCTTTTAAGTCAGATACTAAATTCTGTGCAGCAGCCAGACCTACATAATTACTGCTTCGCGGATCAACTTCCAGCTTGACTGCTGTGCTTTGGCTAAAAATGCTATCAGATTCGATGGTGTAAGTATAAATATAATTTTTTTCCAGGTCCCTCGGCACTTTTATTACCCAGCCGACAGTTTTCTTTTCGCCAGGCGCAAGAAGGACCGACTGCGCGTTTTCTCCGATGATTTCTGTTGACTTGGCAAGCCATGCATCTGTGCTTATGTAAAAGTCAGCCGGGTTGCTGAGTTCTGCCCAAACAACATTGTAAGAGTCCGGCTTCACTCTGTCGTCTTCTAGCCATATTTTTGAATTTATATTATTTGGAAGATTATTTTCTTTTTTTGTTATTTGTACATTTGTTTTCATGTCAGAGGCAGTTACAGTTCCACCCTTCCAGTTGTAGGAGATTGACATTGTTTCAACTGCAGGAGAGATAGCAGTTACTATGTGCGTCGGGTCAACCCAGCCGTATTCTCCAAAAGTTGGATCAATTGGAATCCATCCATACTCTGGAAGCCAGACTTCAGCCCATGCATGGTATTGGAAATCATTTATGTCCTGCGCATTCGTATAAGCAGAGCCGACAACGTATCTTGCAGGGATGCCAACGCTTCTGGCCAGCGCAATGAATAAGTTAGAGAATTCATCGCAGACTCCGCGCTTTGTTTCAAGAACGTATGTTGCAGAATAAGTGTCATCCCAGTATTTCGTATCATAAATAACATTATTGTGCACCCAATCTGCTAATTTAAAAACTGCTTTGTATGCATCTGTTTCGCCAAGAATCAATCCGTTCGCAGTTTTTTTAATCGCGATGTCATCTGATTCTGTTTTCTTTGTCGGTTTTGTATAAACTGCAATATCTGCAGGCACGTCGAACGGGAATTTTACCTTTTT
The DNA here is from genome assembly GCA_013331935.1 of Nanobdellota archaeon. Lineage (GTDB taxonomy): Archaea > Nanobdellota > Nanobdellia > UBA10117 > UBA10117 > UBA10117 > UBA10117 sp10117u. Next base: position 8,633 of record DUFN01000018.1, read on the forward strand.
GTAAATCTTCGGGAAGTTCTGTGAGTTTTTTATCTGCGCGCTAAGTTCGAAATCATAATTTCCCGAAGTTACATCAGCCCATTGGTATGTGTATGATTTAATGCCATCCTTTTCTGTGAGTTTTAAGGCAGGAGTTGTTTTTATATCTGAAACTTCCATGAACTCAGAAGCCCTGGGAAAAGATAGCAGGCTTAATTTTATGTACTGCACCTGCCCGCTGTTAGTGTTGGCAGTCAGAGTACCGTATTCCTTATAGCTTGCCTCCATGTAGCTTACTTCGCGCGGGTCAAAGGTTTCTGCAGATACAATTGGCAGTAGGAGAAGCAGAACTAAAGGGATGGCCAGCCTTTTCATGCCAGGCGTTCTTATCGCGAGTTTATTAATCTTGCTATGGGAAGTTTTTTATATTAGTACTTTAAAGTACTTTTAGGTACTAATGAGAAAGCAGCTTAAAATAATGTTGGATAAAACAATGTATGCGGCGCTCAAAGTAAAGAGCGGCCAGCTTGGCTATTTAAGCTCGCAAGAGCTAATCCGTGATTTGTTGCGGGAAAAGCTTGGCAAGTCAGAGTTAGAAAAGTTTGGAGAGCGGATTGAGAGAAAAATTAAAAAACTTGTTTGATTTTTAACCTAAATGTTTTAAATGCTGCTAAGAAGAGGCCTGCCACATGTTGTGATGGCATAGATAGCTTTTAAAATCATACACTTCTTGCAATTTCTATGACAGAAACAATAAAACAAGGAGACTTTATCCAGTTCGACTTTGTCGGAAGAATCAAGGTTACGAATATAATTTTTGACCTAACTGTTGCAGATGTTGCAAAAAAAGAAGGCGTTTTTGATGAAAAAAGAGAGTATAAATATGCTACAGCCATCATCGGCGAGGAAATGCTGATTAAAGGTTTGGACAAACAGCTTGAAGGCAAGGAAATCGGCAAAGAATATAGTTTCGAAGTCGAGCCTGAATTAGCCTTTGGGCAGAGAAATCCAAAAATGGTCCAGATTACTAACCTAGCTAAATTTGCAAATAGCCGGCTGAACCCGATGCCAGGCATGCAGGTAAATGTGGATGGTTTATTGGCAACTGTAAAATCAGTTTCTGGCGGAAGAGTCATTCTGGATTTCAATCATCCTCTCGCAGGCAAGGCATTGTCTTATTGGATTAAAGTCAATAAGAAGGTAACTGATTTGAAAGAAAAACTGAAAATAGTTACAGATATTTTCGGAGTCGAAGCTGAAACGACAATTGATGGTAAGAAAGTTATAATTAAAGGTGCAGAATTAGGAAAACTGCCGAAAGAAGTTTCAGACCCGTTGAAAGAAAAAATCAAAAAATTCATTCCGGAGCTGAAAGAGTCTGAAATTATTCTGGAAAATGCCAAAGAACACAAGCACGAGGCAGAAGAACACGCGCATGAAGCGCACGAACATGAGCACGGGACTGCTGAAACCGAGAAAAAGGCGAAGCAAGGCATAGTAGCTTGACAATAGTTTAAAAAAGGCAGTTCTTAACTTACGTAATGTGGAAACGAAAATAAAATTACTTTAAAAAATTTAAAAGCAATCCGCTGTCAAAAGTATATTTAATTAAAATCGCAAATAAAGAATATATTTTAAAAATAAATCATATCGATTTTATTAAAGAATTTTACAAGCAAAAGTATTTATCCGGCAGGTGTAAATTTATCAGAATTCCTAAAGTATACAACATAGCAGTGAAGAATAACAAAGCAATTGCTTTGATGGAGTTCATACCGCACCAAAAAAATAAACTAAGACTGAATGAAATCTTAGATGTTATTTACGAATTTCATAAAGAAACAGAGAATGTGCAGAGTAATATTTTCATCACATATGATTTTAATGCATTTTACAAAGAATTAGTAATGATTAGAACGTATTTGCCGCCAATTTTAAAGAGCCAGACCAAAAAACAACTTAAAGAATTTTTTGCGGAAATATTTGATTCAAAATATTCAATAATTCACGGCGATTTTCACGAAGATCAAATAATTAAAAATAAAAATTATTATCTTATAGATTTTATAAGTTCTTTTTATGGCCCAAAGATCTTAGATTACGCATATATTTTTAAATATGATAAAAAAATAAAAAAGCAAGTTTTAATATGCTCTGCAGGGGAGAAAAAAATACCAAATAAAGAAATGGTTTCGAAATTTCTTAAGTCTTTAGTTATTATTCTGATAAGTGATATTTTCTGGTGCGTTAATCGCAGAAAATACGAACACAAATCATTTGCAACGCAAATTTTGAAAGCTAATCGCGCCATAAATAGAAATATGGCAGCCATAATTGATACAATTAGTAATTAATAGAGCGCTCTGAGGTGCTAAACTGCGTATAATGTGGCAGTACGCATTAATTATGTTACGCTTAATGCCGAACACGTTCGGCTAACGCACTCCCGCGTATTATTTCTCTGAACGATAAAGCTGAACAAGTTCTGCTAATGTTTTATTTGTATTACTTCTCTAAAACATAAAGCTGAGCAAGCTCAGCTAATGTCTCTTCTATAATATTAGCCTAAGACATAGTTGATGCTAATCAACTAGTCTGAGAGAAACATCAATTCTCTCAGACATATAAAAATTTAAATAGCTGTTTTTATTGCTGAGTGAATAAGCCAGCTGTTAAATCAGTTAGCTTGGGATAGGCAAAATGGCATATGTTCCTCCGGGAAGAAAGGTTGATGCTCAACAGTCTGCAGTTGATGCAGAGCTTGAACGAATTTTAAGTGCAAAAAAGGCAAGAATAAAGGTTGTTGGGGTAGGTGGGGCTGGCAATAACACAGTTTCTCGAATGGCTGAAATCGGCATAACCGGAGCCGAGTTAATAGCAATAAACACAGATGCGCAGGACTTAATTGCAACTGTGGCTGACAAAAAAATCCTGATTGGAAAAGAGCTTACTGGCGGGCTCGGAGCAGGAGCAACACCGAAAGTCGGCGAGGATGCTGCAAGGGAAACAGAAGCAGAAATAAAAGAAGTCCTGAAAGATTCTCACATGGTTTTCATAACATGCGGATTGGGCGGCGGAACAGGTACTGGCGCGGGTCCAGTAGTCGCAGAGCTTGCCAAGAAGCTGGGAATTCTAACAGTAGCCGTAGTAACTTTGCCTTTCACGATGGAAGGCCAGAAAAGATTTGAAAACGCAGCAGGCGGACTGGAAAAATTAGAAGGATTGGTCGACACGTTAATCGTAATCCCGAATGATAAGTTAATAGAATTAGCACCGGACTTGCCATTGCACACTGCTTTTAAAGTTGCAGATGAAATTCTTACAAATGC
>DUFN01000019.1 GCA_013331935.1 Nanobdellota archaeon
CCAGCTTCTTCAGGGCATCGAAATGCGCCTTGAGGAGAGCATCAACAATGCCAACAACTTTTACAAACTCTTCCCTTTCTTTTAAAAGCGTAGAAATCGCGCCTTTATGAAATCCAACCTGTTCGTCATTTGATGGTTCCTTTTCTGCTATTTTCTTTTCTGCCATAAGAATCACTCTTTTTTAAAATAAGTACATTCTGTTGTTTAAAAAGCTTGCCAGCAATCAGTTTTTATATGAGTAAATCGCTAATTAGGAAAATCACGGGGTGTTTAAAATAAAATCAAAAATAGATTATCTTAAGGCACCAATTGAGCATTTTGACATGACTAGGGTTGACACAACGCCCATTATAAATTCATACCGAAAAATTAGGGGTTCCGCTGGAGACATTGCAAGGGCCGCAGATATATTTGATGCAATGCTGCGGGATAAGGACTGCACAATCATACTTGCTCAAGCAGGAAGTGCACACGCGCAAGGCTGCCTGAATATTCCAGCAGACATGGTAAAGTATAATATGGTTGATGCAGTTATTTCAACCGGCGCGTGCATATTTGACATGGATATTTTTGAGGCGCTGGGCTTTAGGCATTATCATGGCTCAGATCAAATGAATGACCACGAACTGCGGAAGCTTTACATTGACAGAATATATGACACATTGATAGACGAGGAAGAACTCCAGCAATGTGATGCCGCAATAATAGGAGTCGCAGAAAGCCTGCCGCCCAAAGCGTATTCTTCGCGCGAGCTCATACGAGAGATGGGAAGATGGCTTGCCAGCGGAAACGCAAAGAAAAAAGAATCCCTCGTTCAGCTTGCCTATGAGAATGGCGTGCCAATATTTACTCCCGCTATGTCGGATTCTTCTGCGGGTTTAGGCATGATACAATATTTGTGGAAGCTGGAAGATTTAGAACGGCGCGTAAGCCTCGATTCACACAAAGATTTTTTGGAAGCCACAAAAATAAAAATGAACTCGCTGGCAACAGGCGTTTTTATAGTGGGCGGCGGCGTGCCAAAGAATTTTGTTCAGGACACCGTGATAGGCGCAGAAGTCGTTGGCTGTGAAGCACCGATGCACAAATATGCAGTGCAGATAACAGTGGCAGACGCAAGGGATGGTGCCTTATCGGGTTCTACGCTGAAGGAAGCCAGCTCGTGGGGCAAAACAGATTATTACGGTGGCGGCACGCAGATGGTATTTGGTGAAGCCACAGCTCTATGGCCGCTTCTCGCTTCGTATGCATATCACCGCGGCGGCTGGAAGAATCGCAAAAGGAGAAGGCTTAACGACTGGCTCAATGCCTTAAAAAGCCCAAGCGACATGGGCAAATGATATGGCATTCCAATTAACGCCGAAATATATAGCATTATTACTAATTGCTGTTGCCGTAATATTTGAATTAGTTGGCGACATATTTATAAAAAAATGGGCAATCGAAAGCCGAAGTATTCTTTTGCTCGTAGGGTTTGCAATCTATACCATCGGCACTGTCTTTTGGGTTTTTTCGCTTAAATATGAATTGTTGTCAAAAGCAATTTCGGTTTTCACAATTCTTAATTTGGTTTTAATTGTTCTGGCCAGCGTATTAATTTTTAAAGAAGACTTGTCGCTGATAAATAAAATAGGCATTGGGTTCGGCATAATCAGTATTTTGTTGATTGAAGCGTAGCTTTTTAAACAACTTTGTCTTATAAAAATCATGGCCACAGAACTTAGATTGAAATTGCTTTCAACAGAGATACTTACTTTCCTGGCAGTCCAGCTGATTGCACTTTCTGTTGGCTGGCGCCTTGTAAGCACAGGCCAGGTTGACTTCCAGCCTGTTGGCCAGTCCATCTGGTCTTTCCTTATTGCATTTGCAATCGCAACGGCTTTGATAATTTTGTTTATAAAATTCATAAAGTTTAATTTTGCATACAAGGGATTTTTCGCGCTGATTCTCTTTGTCGGATCGAGCATTGTATTTTCTGCTTTTTTTTCTGAAGGGATTGCATTTGTTCTTGCAGTTGCAGTTGTTGCAGTCAGATTTTTGATTCCAAATATTTTGACTCACAATATCGCACTTTTCTTGGCACTTGCAGGCGTTTCTGCACAGCTTGGAACTTTTTTGAGAGTTCCCGCAGTAATTGTTATTCTGATTGCATTATCTGTTTATGATGTTGTTGCAGTTTTCAAGACAAAGCACATGGTAATTATGTTCAAGAGCCTAATGGACCGGGGCGCAGTGATGGGCTTGGTTATCCCTGAGAAGCTTTCTGACTTTGGCAGGCCAACCCACCATGCAGTCAAGGCGAAGATGAGCAAGTCTGATAAAAAACAATTTATTATGTTGGGTGGCGGCGATATAGCGTTTCCTGCGATGTTTGCGATTTCAGCCCTTGCAGAGTATGGCATGGCGCAGTCCATTGGAATAATTGCCGGCTCACTGTTTGGCATTGTTGCAATCCACTTCCTATTTATTTTCGGCAAGGTGAAGGCATTGCCTGCCCTGCCGCCGCTGGCCATTTGCTCAATAGCAGGGTTTTTAATTTCATTTTTGTTCTAATTATCATGAAATTCAAAACAATCAGCGAAGGCGCAGTAAAGCTGAAAATTCCAATAGCTAAAAGAATTTACGATGCGGATGTGTTCTATAATCCAGTAATGGTTTTGAATAGAGATATTTCTATTCTTATTGCGAAAGTTTTTGGATTTGAATCGGCGGTTGATTTGTTATCTGCAACAGGAATACGCGCCCTGCGGCTGAAAAAAGAGGCTGGCGTGAAAGAAGTTTTTGCAAATGATGCAAACCCTTACGCAGTAAAATTAATTAAGGCAAATGCAAAATTAAATAGATTAAAAGTAAATATTACAAAACTAAAAGCAAACGAGTTTTTTTGTAAAACTTCGCAGGGATTTGATTAT
>DUFN01000031.1 GCA_013331935.1 Nanobdellota archaeon
AATTATTGCAGATTATGTGCGCAGAGTTTTCCCAGTTGGCGATTATGATATTACTGACGAGGAAGTCAAAAGATATATTGTCGAAATTGACGATTACTGCACAAAAGTTGCGCACAGGCAATATGTGCCGGGGCCTGAAGAGCTGACGTTGTTCATGAAAAATGTCGGGATTGAAATAACAGGCGATCCAACTGAAAAATACGAAGTCTCGCAATGCAAACACATGGAAAGAGTTGAGACTGACATGATTCGCGGAGGTATGGCTCTGGTTATTACAGAAGGCCCAACCTTGAAAGCAGAAAAAGTTTGGAAGCAATTATCAAAGTGGGGAAAAGATTTTGAGCTTGAGCGCTGGAATTTCATGAAGGATTTTATTGACTTGAAGACAAGGCTTCATTCAAGTGGTGCGAAGACAGATGAAAAAATTAAGCCAATTGATTCTTACTTAAGAGACCTAGTAGCTGGCAGACCTGTCTTTAGCTATCCGCTCCAACCGGGAGGATTTAGATTAAGGTATGGGCGCTCAAGATTGACAGGCTTTGCTTCAACAGGGGTTCATCCGCTTACAATGCAACTTCTCGGAGGCTATGTTGCAACAGGCACGCAGATAAAAACAGAAAGGCCTGGCAAGGCAACTGTTTTCACTCCATGCGACAGCCTAGAAGCGCCGATTGTAAAATTAAAGGATGGCTCTGTTATTAGGATCGAAACAGAAATAGAGGCAAAGCAGTTGAAGGATAAAATAGAAAAAATATTATTTTTAGGCGATATCCTGATAAGTTTCGGGGATTTTTCCGAAAATGGGCAGAGATTGGTGCCGTCAGGGTATGTTGATGAGTGGTGGGTGCAGGATGCAAAAAAAGCCCTAGCATCTGCTGAATTGCCTGCCGATTTAAAAGAAAACATCCAAAAACTAATCGAAAATCCGAAAATATCCGCAAAAGACGCAGTTGAATTGTCAGAAAAATTAAAAATCCCGCTGCACCCAAGGCATACTTATTTTTTCAAAGAGATAATTCCAGCAGAATTATGCGCATTGTTCGCGTGGCTTGCTAGAAATCCAGAACCTGTAAAGCAATTAGACAAGGAAGCAAAGGAAATTCTGGAAAAGCTCAGCTATCCGCACAAGGTTTTTGAAGGAAAATTAGTTTTCAGCCAAGATGATAATTATATTCTGAATTATCTGCTATCTCAGCATACTGCATCTTCTGCGCGGTTTGCGCCAGCCCCGCCAGAAATGACAGTAATTGATTTTATCAACTCTTTTTCAAGTGTTAAGGTAAAAGATAAGGCTGGCACTTACATCGGCTCGAGGATGGGTAGGCCAGAGAAGGCAAAAATAAGAAAACTGAAAGGCAGTCCTGTCGGTTTGTTTCCTGTCGGCAAAGAAGGAGGAAGGATGAGAAGCTTTCAGGCAGCTCTTGAGGCTGGCGGAACAATTATATCAGATTTTCCAATTTTCGAATGCGAAACCTGCAGGACAACAACAATATATCCTATCTGCGAAGTCTGTGGCAGTAAAACAATCAAGATGCGCCTCTGTCCGCTATGCAAGAAAAGAACAATAAATGAAAAGTGCCACACTGAAACGCAGGGGTATGAGCGAAGGAAGGTAAATATTTCGCACTACCTGACAATTGCAATGAAAAAAGTAGGGATGGAGCAGATTCCGACATTAATCAAGGGAGTCAAGGGCACTTGGAATAAAGATCACATACTTGAGGATTTTTCAAAAGCACTCCTGAGGGCAAAGCATGGCGTCAATGTAAACAAAGACGGCACAATAAGATATGATATGACTGAACTTGGCGGAACACACTTCAGGATTTCAGAAATAGGAGTAACTGTTGAGCAGATTAAAAAATTAGGGTATCTTTTTGACAAGGACAGCAGGCCAATAGAAAATGACAGCCAGATTTTTGAAATGCGCCCGCAGGATGTTGTCCTTCCGTGTTCAGCCGGCTCTGGAGATGAGCCTGCAGATGCAATCTTAATCAGAATTTCGAATTTTGTTGATGAACTGCTTGAAAAATTATATAGCCTGCCAAGATATTACAATGCGAAAAAGCGCGAAGACCTGCTAGGGCAGCTTGTTATCGGGCTGGCTCCGCATACCTCTGGCGGGATTGTCGGAAGGATAATAGGTTTTTCAAAAACACAGGGATGCTTTGCACACCCCTACTGGCATGCAGCCCAGAGAAGAAATTTTGACGGAGATGAAACTTGTATTATCCTTGCCTTGGATGCATTCCTTAACTTCAGCAGGCAATTCCTGCCAGACAGAAGGGGTGCGAAGACGATGGATGCGCCGTTGGTTCTTACAACTGTCCTTGATCCAACTGAAGTTGATACAGAAGCCCATGGAATTGATGTTGCTGACCATTATCCTGTTGAATTTTACGAAGCAACGCAAAAATACGCATGGCCATGGGAAAGCCCCGTGGAGCAGGTAAAATCAAGGCTTGGCAAGCCAGCTCAGTATGAAGGCCTGAAATACACACATGAAGTTTCTGACATGAATGAAGGGGTTTTGGTTTCTGCTTACAAATCAATACCAACAATGCTCGAAAAATTAGAAGGGCAGATGGATTTGACATTAAAATTGCGCGGAGTGAAGTTTGACCATGTTGCGAGATTAGTTATTGACAAGCACTTTATCCGCGATATAAAAGGAAACTTGAGAAATTTTACAAGCCAAGGATATAGATGTATTGCCTGCAATGCAAAATACCGGCGCGTTCCTCTTAGCGGGGTATGCACAGAATGCAAAGGCGGAAGAATAGTCTATACAACTTCAGAAGGCACAATTAAAAAATATCTTGATGCTTCTATGAAATTATCAAAATACTGTCCGCCGTACATGCAGCAGACAATGGAATTATTGAGCCGGAGAATTGAATCTATTTTTGGGAGGGATTTGACAAAACAAATCGAATTAAAATCATGGTTTGGAACATAGATAAACATATAATGTTTGTTTTAGTCCGAATAAATCTGGCATGAGACTGAAATGCACTGACGGCACACTTCACAGCGTAGAGGACGCTAAGGCCTGCCCGAACTGCATTCTTGTGTTGCCAAAGCCGATTCTGCATTCTTTATTGGCTGGAAGGGACAGAGTAAGGACCCCTAAGGCAAAGCCAGCTTACGGGGTGGGCGGCCTTGTTGATGAGTGTTTGAGAAAAGTATATTATAGATTGACTGAAGAAGAAATTCTTGATTTAGACAAACTGTGGACTTTTTCCCGCGGGCACGCGATACATGAATTTATTACGCGAACATTAGAAGATAAAAAAGAAAAAGAAATTTTTGTCAAGAAAGAATTTCCGAGCTTTGATGTGATTGGTTTTATTGATGCAATGTACGAGGATACGCTTTACGAATTCAAAACAACTACGAGCATTCCAACAGAACCGCAGTCCCACCA
>DUFN01000027.1 GCA_013331935.1 Nanobdellota archaeon
AAATTCAACTGTGGCTGGCTGAAGATTCGCTGAAAAAACAATTCAAATTGTTAAAAGCAGTTGAGCGGGGAGATTTTCTCGGAGTGCATGGCACTGTAACAAAAACAAAAAGAGGAGAAGTTTCAGTCAAGGCAGATAAAATTGAAGTGCTGGCCAAGGCATTGCGCACACTGCCGACAGAATGGTCGGGCCTGAAAGATACCGAATACAGATATAGGCAGAGGTATGTTGATTTGATTTTAAACAAAAGCGTAAGAGAAGTTTTTGTAAAAAGATGCCAAATATTAAGAGAAATGCGGACTTTTCTTGATGAAAAAGGATTTATTGAAGTTGAAACCCCGATAATACAGTCAGCATTTGGTGGTGCTGCTGCAAAACCGTTCAAAACACACATCAATGATTTGAAACAGGATGCATACTTGAGAATTTCGGATGAATTATACCTGAAACGATTGATTGTCGGTGGATTTGAAAAAGTTTACGAAGTTTCAAAAGATTTCCGAAACGAATCAATAGACAGCACGCACAATCCAGAATTCACACAAATAGAATTTTATCAGGCATATGCAGATTACGAAGAATTAATGAAGCTCACAGAAGAAATGGTTGCGCGCATGCTGAAAAAAGTGAATGGCGGCATGAAAGTAAAATACGGCGATGTTGTTTTGGATTTCACATTGCCTTTGAAGCGAGTAAAATTCAGAGATGTTGTTTTGAAAGAAACTAGTATTGATATTGACAAGGAAAATACTGAAGACAAATTAAAAAAAGCAATGAAAGCAAAAAAACTTGCGGTTGATTTGAATGGTGTTGTTGGGTATGGCGCACTGGCAGATGAATTGTATAAAAAATATGTCAGGCCGAAATTGATACAGCCATGCTTTTTATTGGATTATCCTGCAGAAATGATTCCGTTGGCGAAGAGAAAAGATGGCAATCCCTCAAAAATCGCAACATTCCAATTGCTTGCAAATAGTTTTGAATTAGTTAAGGCATATAATGAACTGAATGACCCGATTGACCAGAAAGAAAGATTTGAGGAACAGCTTGACTTAGAAAAGAAAGGGCTTGGCGCCTCATTCGGATATGATAAAGATTTCGTAAAGGCGTTGGAGTATGGCATGCCACCTACGGCAGGCTGGGGCTCGGGCATAGATCGGTGGACAATGCTTCTGACCAATCAGCAAACAATTAAAGAAGCGATTTTGTTTCCGTTCATGGGCGAGAAGAAATAACATATACACATAGGCTCTGTTGAAAAAGTCCTGAAATCCAAAAAATAGAAAGGTTGTAAGCAATGATGTGCAGTTCCGGTTTATTGATTAGTAATTCACAACACCAGTATCAAAAATAATTATAATCTAATTTCAAACGCCACAACAGGCATCTCCAAGCCCAAGTTCTTCAGGATTTGCGGATGAATCTCGCCGATAATTCCGATCCGTTCCTTGCCAGCATATATTGCAGCGCACCTGCCGGCAATAAAGCTCTCGTGCTCCGCTTCTTTTACAGCAATTTTAATTCCAAGATTGCTGAATATAGCATCGAGGCATTGCCCGCCTTCAGTGAAAGTTACATCTGAATGGGAAATTGCGAAGCATAGCCTCTGCTCAGTAACGGACATTTCATCTTTCTTGCTGTCCGGATAAACAACGTCTCCAACTTCAAAGACTTTCTGCGGAAATTCTTTTTTAGTATTTTTGGAAAGAAATTCCATCACAGATGGCAGTAATTTATTTCTCAAACAGCTGAATGTGAATGCCATTGGATTTTCCAATTCAACGACTTTTTCCTCTTTTGTTCCCATTAATTTGAAAAGATTATCTTTATTTGTCAAATCGAAAGACATTATCTCCTGCGCGCCCAATCCAATACAAATCTCTCTGAATTTTCTGGAAACTTTTTCAGCAGGAGATAAACTTCCTGTTGTTGGCAGGGCAATCGGCTCTGATACGAATTTATGAAAGCCGTAACCGATTGCAATATCTTCGTAAATATCCACAGCATGCATCACATCTATCCGGTAGGCCGGCACATCTGCCAAAACATTATTAGAGACTGCATCGAGGTTTTGGCCTGCCCCGAATCTCATCTTCTTCAGGATTTTCATCATGTCAACCGCATCTAATTTCAGCCCAAGGCAGTCATTTACCTTCTGCGGGTGCAAAGTCATTCTCTTAGTATCAAAGTTCGGCGTTGTATCTGTCTTTCGGTAAGGATAATCTATTTTTACAGAAAAAATCTTCCCACCCCTGTCTGCAAGAGACATCACGAAGAGCCGCAGTATGTTATTTATAGCATTGTAATCTGTTCCAGTTACTTCAACTAAAATATTTTCTGAATTTTCATTGATTTGCCCAAGATCGTTTGAGTTTACAATCGGAGGCAGAGATAAAACTTTGTTTGCAGAATCGATGAAAATTGGATATTCTTCGAGATTTTTCAAAATGTTTCCGTATTCCTGCCCTTTTGGATGGTTTTTAAGTATCTCGTGCGGCGCCATCGCATCTGAAAAGCCGAGCGGAACAAAAGCGTTTTCATGCGGTTTTGTCAGAGTGTATTTCAACGGCCATTTTATCCCATCCAAATTATACAATCCGATTGAAGTTTTCTTTCTTCCGCGCCCGTGCGTTGCATCAAGCTTTTCCTGCATTTGCATCAGCTGTTTTATCAAATCATCTGAAAGTTTTACTTCCTTGACAACTGCGCAGGCAATGAATCCGCGGATGTTTTCTAATTTTCCGTTTACAATAACCTTGTATTCTGAAGGATGCACTGAGTAGTTTTTCAGCCCTATTTCAATTTCGAGGGCTCCTCTGAGCTGTCGTGCCAACCCTTCGACACAAAGCAGGTCAGGACGGTTGGAATCCTCAACATTAATTGTAGCTATGTCTCCTTCCTCGCTTTCAATTTCAGCTTTTGCGTATGAAAGAAGCTCTGCAAGCTGGCTTCCCCGCGGGAGATGCCTGCCTATGAGTTTTTCCAAGTCTGCGAGTGATATTTCAAAGGTCGGCATTATCTAATCCACTCCTTTCTTAGTAGCCCGAATAAGTATTCGTTTACTGGCACGCCATTTTTTATGAAATTTTGTCGGACCACGCCCTCTGGTTTAAACCCAAGCTTAATTATGCTTTTCCGCGAGCGCAAATTATAATCAAAAACATGGCCATCTATTTTGTTTAATTTTAATTTCTTGAAACCATAATCTAATAAGACTGTTGCAAAGTCCTGAAAATAACCTTGCCCCCAGTATTCTTTCTTCAGCCACCAGCCGGCAATTGCATATTTATCTTTTAATCTCAGCGTATTAAATCCACATCCGCCAATAATTTGCTTTGTCGTTTTATCTAAAACTACAAATGATACAGTTTGTTTTTTTCTATTTTGTTTCAGAGCAGTTCGTATCCATTTTTTTTCCGATTTAACAGTATTTTTTTTCCTATGAACAGCGATATTGCTGCTGATTTCTATTTTGTTTACTTCTTTCGCAAGTATTTTTGCTTCGGATAATTTTGGATATCTGAGTATTGTTTTTTTTCCTTTGAGCATCATATCTTCGCCTCTCTCAGCCACTCAATATCCTGGCTGAATAACTGCCGTATGTCTGCAATGCTCTCTTTTATCATGAAAAGCCTATCAAAGCCGATGCCCCATGCCAGCACAGGCACTTTTATTCCAAGGGCTTCTGTCAATTCAGGCCGAAACATTCCGCCAGGCATGACTTCAATCCATTTATTTAACTTCGGATGGAATATCATTGTCTGGACGCTTGGCTCTGTGAATGGAAAGTAGGCTGGCATGAATTTTATCTTGTCTGAGCCGACAATCTTTTTTGCAAATTCCTCAAACAGCCCAAGCAAGTGCCGGAAATTTAATTTATCTCCGAGAACGATTCCTTCCATCTGGTTGAATTCAGTAAGATGTGTTGCATCAACTTTATCTGGCCTGAAAACCCTCGCAACTGAAAAATATGCACCGGGATTTTTCAGAGCAGGATTCATCAGCATCCTTGCAGATATGGCAGTCCCCTGCGACCTCAAAACCAATCTCGAAGATTCTTTCTCGTCAAACTTGGTTTGCCAGCCAGTGCTTCCAGACTTTCCGCCGGATTCGTGTGTTTTTTTTACTTCATCGACAAACCTTTTGTAGTTTTCAAGATTTCCGTATTTTGGCTCCTTGGTGAAATATAAGTCATGTATTCCTCTCGCTGCGTGGTCTTGCGGCATATACAGCGCATCATTATTGAAAAATCCCATTTCAACCAGAGGACCTTCCATTTCTTCAAAACCCATGCCTACGAGTGTTTCTTTTACTTCGTCGATGAATGCTTTGTATGCCTGCTTTTTTCCAGGGTATATTTTAGGTACGCCTGCTTCAACATCGTACCTGCGGAAACTTGCGCCCTTCCAGCTTCCTGTTTTTATTGCTGACGGTGTCAGAAGCCCAATTCTGCTTTCTGATTTTATTGCAGATGCAACCTGCTTTCCCAATTCAGTTATTGAAAACTCCCTGATTTTCCTATCGCTTTTTGAAACCAGACCCCGCGCCTTAAGTTCCTCGAACGCTGATTTTTCATCAGGCTTTAATTTTGCCAATTCTATTTCTTTCTCCTTGCTTAATTTCTTCAAAAAATCCTCAACGTAAGTTGTGTGCTGAAGTATTTTATCATCAACAAGGCCTACTTTTCCGTGCTCAAATGCGATTGTGTTTTTTTTCTTCAGAGTGCCAAAGGCAAACTGCATCTCACGCTTGTCAAGTTTTGCCTTTTCCGCGATTTTATCCAGCAGTAGGTCTTCTTTTTTCAGGGCTTCTATGAATTTTCTTTCAGGCAGGTCATCCTTTGCATAAGTTTCCCCAAGTTTTTCAATTACTGCAAAGCTCTGCGGCGTTTCCCGGACTTCTATGAGTGCCTTGTTCTGCAGCCACATGCCTGCCCTCGATACCTGCGATTCGTCAAGCAGGGTTTTTTTGGCAAGCTCTTTTGATTCATGCGGAGATTTCGCAAGAGTTTTTAGTACCACTATCTCCGCATCCTGTAAGGTCTCAGCAAGCCTCTCGACACTTGTAGCCATAATTTAGTCTTGTGATTGGACTTTAAAAAATGTGTGTTAAAAAAACAGTAAATCCGCAGTCGCCGCAGATATGACTGCTGGCAAGGCTATTAGGACTGCCTGCTTGAACACTAATATTGGTGTGTTGGCTGTCTGCAATATTAAGACGAACATCAGCGCAGTTAAGATGGAAATTAAATATATCTCCAGCGCTCTTAGGCTAGCAGCATGTTCTAATTTTACGGAAATATATAATCTCCTTCTGGACAAGTAAATTAGCATAAATCCGAGCGAAAAAGTAAGCAAAGTAAGGGCAACAATACTCCACAATTGCAGTTTTGCAGAAATATCCCACACTTCCTGTGTCAATGCAAAAAACATTGCACCGAATGATGCGCCGACAAAATCTTCAAGCAGTAGTGTTGATAGTGTTCCGCGAATCCATGCAAATTCGTGATGATGTATGCCTGAACGTGCAGATGCCCTTGCCCGAAGTTTTAGCATAAATGCCTTGGCCATTACTTTCTTACGATTTTGCGATTTAAAAGAATGATTAAAAACTATTAAATAGTGAGTGGGCCCGGACGGATTTACATCAAACGAAACACGTTTGCTTAAAGCATGTTTCGCCTGCTTTGAACCGTCGGCCTCTGCCTGTCTAATTTCTGAAACCTTTAGAAATTAGTGGGATTTTAATCCCACGCGTCTTTCTTTGGATTCCAAGGAGCCTTTCTTTCCGCAAAGAAAGAAAGGCTGCTTTATCAGAGCAGCGCTCCACCAGGCTGAGCTACGAGCCCACAGATAAAATTAGATTAAGTGTTTTAAAAAGGTTTTTAGAAAGAAAAAATTAGTCCTTGGCCAGCTTATAAATAGCTAGGACTGCTACGACAGTAGCTGCCGGAGCGACCAGGAATACAAAGTAGCTCATTATGTGCAGGAGGTATGAGCCCATCAGGGGTATGTATTTCAGGCTCTGGGCAACAATTATCAGCGATACTGAGGCCAGCAGGAAGCTGTTTACTTCTTTTGCTTTTATGTTCAGCAGTCCAATAACGAGGCCCATCAGCACTAATACTGAAGATACAAATGTTGTATTTGGCAGTGCCACGCCAAGGATTACAGCCATTCCAATTCCAATAAGGAACAGCCAGTGCCCCAAAATATGTAATTCTACTTCTGCAGTTGCTTTTTTCAATTTTCGTCTTGCCATGTTTATTTTTAGAAATAACCATTAAAATAAGTATGGCACTATTGCTGAGTTGAAAATGGACTCGGTGGGATTTTCACTTCTTGCATTGAACCCACTGCCTTTCCGTCTTTCTGCAGCCAGTGCATCAAGCGAAGCGCGATGCGCCGCGCTTTTCTTTGGATGCCCAGGAGCCTTTCTTTTCGCAACAAAAGAAAGGCTGCTGTTGCGAACGGAACGTTCTACCGATGGACTACGAGCCCATAAATCAAAGCTTGTTTCGCTTTTTTAAGCTTTTGAGTAGTGGAAAGATATATATTTATGAAATGTCTTAAGGTAATATGAACCCGCCGCATTTCTTCATTGGCGAAAAAAATATTCTTGATAATCACACACGCGGCACACTCTATAATATCATAATGGGCAATCCTGGAACAACACTGTCAGAACTGAGAGTCTGGCTTAGTGTTCCGTCAACCACACTTCAGTACCATCTGCAAATGCTTGAGGAATTTGAGTTGATTAACACGCGGTGGGACAGCAAGCACGTGTATTATTATGCGGCAGGCACAAAAATACAGAGCGTGCGTTTTAAATTGAACAAAAGCCAGAGAGCTATTTTGGCTACAGCGGAAGAAAACCCAGGCCTTTCGCAGGGAGAGCTTGCCAACGAAACCGGTTTTGTTGCCAGCACTGTTTCATACCATTTACGCAAGCTTGTTGAATGGGGGCTTGCACGCACCGAACGGCATGGCAAGAGCAATAAAGTCTACACAATCAATAGGTTTGGGGATTGACAGCTAAGCCAAACTTTAATAATCTTCCTTTTTAAATTTCTCTGATGGATAATATTGTGTTTCTTGGCAATGGCGGAGGCAGGGTAATCATAGCAACGCAGATGATTTCAACAGCAGGCTTCGTCATGCAAGTCCAAGGCAGGCAGATATTTGTCGATCCAGGGCCAGGCGCATTGCTGCGTTCAAAAATCTGTGGATTGCAAGCCAGCAAGACGGACATCGTTTTTGTCTCACACCACCACATAGACCATTCAGGCGATGCAAATGCAATAATAGACGCAATGACTCTTGGCGGAATCCATCCGAAAGGAGTTTTGATAAGCACGTCCATGATGATAAATGGTGCTGAGAATGCAGGCCCAATGCTGAATAAGTTTTACGCAGGTGTTCTGAAGGAATGCTTTGCTATGAAACCAAATGATTCCATTACTATCGGCGACTTGAAATTCACAGCAACTCCTACGCGGCACGAAGTTGAGAATATAGGCTTTGTGCTTGAAACAAAAACAGGCATGAAAATAGGATATACCAGCGATACAGCACCTTTTGACGACCTGGCAAAGGCATTCATCGGCTGTGACATGCTGATAATTAATGTGCTGAAACCGGGCGCGCAGAAATGGAAAACCCATCTTTGTTCAGAGGATGTTGTTAATATTTTAAAAGAAGTGAAGCCGAAGCTCGCAGTCATCCGTGGCTATGGCGCAAAGATGGTCAAGGCTCATCCGACTTACGAAGCCCGCGAGATACAGAAAAGAAGTGGCGTGCAGACTGTTGCTGCGTACGATGGTATGAGAATTGATTTAGATGGGAAGAAATAGTCGCTAGCCTTTTAACATTATGCACGTGCTAAATTCCCATGGTTAGAGTGGATTGTGATAGCAGGCAAGCAGACAGATGGATGTGTTATGCTGCTTTTGCTATTGTTTTAGGCCAAAATAAAAAAAAGTCCGTGGCAGGCATTCAGCAGGTAATTTGCGATAAATTTCTAAGCAGATTGAAGTATGTAGATAAATTTGGCATAGCAGCAGTATTATCGTCGCCGAAAAATTCTGATCTCGTTAGCAAGATGGGATGGTATCCGCGTAGTTATACGCTTACGTCTGAGTTTTATGGCGCACTGACAAAGCGTATCGAATTAGAAACAAAAAGCCTCTTAGAATTGTGCAGCATGCCTTACAGTACGGAGGCGGGTATTACGCTACTTTATGAACGCATGCGTGGCAGCAAATTGCCGCCCACATTGCCAAGTGTTTTCAGGCAGGCAAGAGATGCGTTGAGGGGCGCAGATGCACACTGAAAACCTTTTAAATTGTGGAGCCTAACGAACAATAGTGTGGGGCCTAAATGACATACGTCAAGAGAAAAATAATTCATGGCAAGCCGTATTATTATTTGCTATCATCGAAACGTGTTGGCAAGAAAGTAAAGAAAAAAACAGTCGCATATCTCGGCACAAATCCGGCGATTGCAGAACTCAGAGAGAAGCTGGCAGACTTAACAAAGCTGGAATCTGAAACAATAATAAAACAATTAAAATCATTTGCCAAGCGCAATAAATGAGTTGTGGTACCTAACTCTGTCTGTGGCAAATAGATTTTTAATATTATTTATCTCTAAACGCACATGGCAAAAGTAAATCGTGCGCAATTGGAGACTCGGCTGTGCAACACAGTCTTTGCCCTCGCCTTAAGAAAAAATGAGGAATCATCTGCCCATAATATTTACGATACAATCCACAAGAGCTTCCCAAATCGGTTAAAATATGTGCAGATAGATGGGCTGGTGAGGCTGTTAGTGGAAGGTGAACGCTCTGGCGGGCTTGTAACAGTAAGACGGCTTCCTAGCGAACTTAATGTTTATGCTTTGACGCCGAAATTTTATGCTACGCTAGTAGCGCATATTATAATTGCAACTGCAATACGCCCAGAACTACTCAGAGAGACATATAGCATGCGGGCAGGCATCATGCTCCTTTATGAAAGGCAAATTCAGAACAAACAACCACCAACCATGCACAGCGTCTTTAATTTGGCAAGAGAGGCGCACAGAACACAACGCGCGGACTGAAAACCTTTTAAACTTCTCTGAGGTTTTAGTGCTATGGCGCTCACCCCAAAACCTGACTTCAAAGCCATAGAAGCAAAGTGGCAGGAGTTCTGGCTAGCCAACAAAACATACAAGTTTGATCCTGCTTCTAAAAAGAAAGTTTTTGCAATAGATACTCCGCCCCCCTACGTCTCGGGTGAGCTTCATATGGGCCATGGAGTCTCATACACTGGCTTTGAATTTATCGCCCGCTACAAAAGGATGACTGGCTTTAATGTCTTCTTTCCGATTGGGTTTGATGATAATGGCCAGCCAACAGAGCGGTTTGTCGAAAAGAAATACAAAATAAAAGCATCTGAAACTCCAAGAGATAAATTCATTGAGCTATGCCTCAAAGAAACAGAGCTAATAACAAAAATAGCAAAAGAACAGCTCACAAGGTTGGGGCACAGCTATGACTGGGATTTATTTTACTCAACAATCAGCCCGAAAGCAGTAAAAGTTGCACAGCAGTCCTTCCTCGACTTGTACAAAAAGAAATTAGTTTACCGTGCAGAAGAGCCAGGCCTGTGGTGCGTGAACTGCCAGACTGCTCTTTCGCAGGCAGATGTCGAGGATAAGGAAAGGGAAACAACTTTGAATTATATTGATTTTGATTTAGATTCGGGACAAAAAACAAAAAACCAAAAACCAAAAACAATTCAAATAGCCACAACCCGCCCGGAATTATTGCCGGCCTGCGTGGGAATTTTCGTCCATCCGGAAGATAAGCTGTATAAAAATCTTGTCGGAAAAAGTGCAGTTGTTCCGATTTTCGGCCAGAAAGTAAAAATTAGAGCAGATGAAAAAGTCGAGCCAGCCTTCGGAACCGGCGCAGTCATGATATGCACCTTCGGAGACAAGACAGACTTAGAATGGTATCGAAAACACAAACTCGATATGAAAATTGCTTTTGACAAAACAGGCCACATGACTAACTTAGCAAGGCCTTTCGAGGGGCAGGAACTCCACGTTGCAAGAAAAAACATCATCGAAGCCCTGCAGAATTCAAAAAAATTAGCAAAACAGGAGAATCTGAAGCAAAATGTCGGAACGTGCTGGAGATGCCACAATCCAGTCGAATTCTTGCCGACAAAACAATGGGCAATTAAGACTATTGAGTTCAGGAAAGAAATGCTTGGGCAGGCAGATAAAATAAAATGGCATCCGGAATACCATAAGCACAGGTTTGACGATTGGACAAAAAATCTGATGTGGGATTGGGTAATCAGCAGGCAAAGGCATTTCGGCGTTCCAATTCCAGTTTGGTATTGCAAGTGCGGAGATGTTATTGTTGCAGATGAATCGCAACTTCCGGTTTATCCCGCGAAGGACAGGCCAAAACTAAAATGCAGGTGCGGAACAGGAGAATATTTGCCTGAGCTTGATGTTTTTGACACCTGGATGACATCCTCTATGACTCCGCAGATAACAAAGGGATTCACAAAGGACAGCATTCCTTTTGATCTAAGGCCGCAGGGATATGAAATAATTAGGACGTGGGCATTTGATACTATTTTGAAATCATACCTGCACTTCAAAAAAATCCCGTGGACAGACATAATGGTAAATGGTATGATTCTTGATCCGCAGGGCAAGGCCATGCACAAATCAACTGGAAATGTAATAAATCCAATGGACTTGATTGAAAAATATGATTCGGATGCACTGCGATATTTTGCATCTGTCGTAAATATCGGCGAGGACGCGCCGTTCATGGAGAAAGAGCTTGCACATGCGCAGAAGC
Organism: Nanobdellota archaeon; assembly: GCA_013331935.1. Classification (GTDB taxonomy): domain Archaea; phylum Nanobdellota; class Nanobdellia; order UBA10117; family UBA10117; genus UBA10117; species UBA10117 sp10117u. Next base: position 10,870 of record DUFN01000027.1, read on the forward strand.
TGATGATAAAATTATGGAATGTTGCTAAGTTTGTCGAAATGTGGAAAGTTTCTCCAAAGGATTTCAAGGCAGTAAACATAATTGACAAGTGGATTCTTGCAAAATTAAATTCAGTTGTGAAAACATACCACGAAAGTTTTGAAAACTATGATGCAGTTGCTGCAAGGCGCAGTCTCGAAAACTTTTTTTGGGAATACTGTGATTTTTATCTCGAAATGATCAAGTATCGGCTTTATGGTACAGACAAAGCTGAAAAAGAATCTGCAGAACAAACATTATTCTTGACTTACTACAAGATGCTCCAGATGTTTGCGCCGATTATTCCGCACATAACTGAAGAAATATACTTTGAAGTTTTCAAAACATACGGAAAAGAGGATTCAATACACAAAACACAGCTACTATATGCTGAAAAAGCAAACGAAGATGCTGTTGGACTTGGAAATCTTGCTGTTGAAGCCATAACTTTGCTGAGAAAGTACAAGACAGACAGCAAAATCAGCCTCGGCGCAGAAATTCCACATCTTGTCCTGACGCATCTGAGAGCAAAAGAGCTGGAAAAGCTGAAAAAAGATATTGCGGCTACACTAAGGATTAAGAATTTGGAATTGAAGGCTGGCGAATTGAGAATTGAATAAATTTATCCAGATTTTTGCGGAATTGTTTGTTAAAACACACAAATATTTTATAATGTCTGCATCTTTGGCATTGCATGGCTACTGCTAAAACATATCCCGGTTTATTCGTGATGATTGACGGGCTGGATGGAGTCGGCAAAGATACAATTATGGAAGCCCTGAAGCACATGCTTATTGATAAGGGTAAATCAGTCTTTGAATTAAAAAGCTACTGGAGCAACTATGGATTTCATCCCGAACTTAAGGATTTTGTTACGTCGGATGTTGTGATGTCCTCAGAACCCACTTCTGTTGGCATTGGCTCAGCAATACGCCGCGAAATTATTGCAAATCACACAGGTAGGCAGTATTCTGCCCGCGCAACTGCTAATGCATATGCATTGGACCGGCTTGTGCTTTACAAACGGGTTTTATTGCCAGCCTTGGCAGTTGGCAAGTGGATCACCCAGAGCCGGGGAGTTTCAACATCATTGGCTTACCAGCCACTGCAGGCGCAAACACAGCAGGATAGTTTGCCTCTCGAAGAGGTCATGGCATTAGAAGGCAATGTGTTAGCCCTGGAGAATGCACCAGACCTTTTGATAATACCGACTGTGGCAGACGTTGATGAACTGGCAAGAAGGTTGGCTAGCCGCCAGAAAAAAGATGACGCTATTTTTGAAAATGTGCCGTTCCAGAAACANNAAAATTGCCTAAGATAGTAAAAATCACCAGAAGGCGATTTTTGAATTGTGAAGCCCATCAAGCGCGCCATACCAAGCTAGGAGCGTCACAATAGACTTTTAAACAAATTTCAATTATTATTTTTATGGCAGATGATAAAGAGCAGAGAAAGCTGAAGTTCCAGCTGAGAAGGCTAGTCAGAGATTTGTCAAAAAAGAGGGCAAGGCACACAGAATTAATTTCTGTTTACATACCAACAGGCTACCAGATTCAGGGTATCATAGACCAGCTGTCCACAGAAGCAGGGACTGCCAGAAATATCCAATCGTCAACAACAAGAAAAAATGTCACGGGCGCGCTGGAAAGAATGCTGTCCCATCTGAGGACTTACAAAAAAACACCAAAGAACGGGCTGGCACTTTTCTCGGGCAATGTCGCTGAACGGGAAGGCTCTGAAGATTTTCAGGTATGGAGCATCGAACCGCCTGAAGAAGTCAGAGTCAAGATTTACAGATGCGACCAAACTTTTTTCATGGAGCCATTGCAGGAACAGCTCGAAGTGAAAGTAGTCTATGGCCTGCTAGTCATGGACAGACGGGAAGCAAACCTCGCTCTTCTGAAAGGCAAGCAGATTATTTCCCTGATTGATCTCGATTCCATGGTTCCTGGAAAATTCAAGGTCGGCGGGCAGTCTGCAGGCAGGATCGCAAGGGTTATCGAAGGCATGGCAAATGATTTCTATAAAAAAGT
>DUFN01000010.1 GCA_013331935.1 Nanobdellota archaeon
ATGTAATTTTCGCCAGCGATATCGCCAATGTCTGGCATAACTTGCAATCCATGTATATATTTAAGCTCTGTTGTGAGCCCATCTGGCAATGGCCACTCGCCAGATTTATTTGGCACGTCAGATAGATTTATTACTCGCATACGGATTCTAACTTTGCCATGGTATTTATAATAATCTCCAATTTTTCCAGAAACATTATTTAAAATCAAGTCGCCTTGTTGTGAATTCAGCGATTTCAGAGATATGGTGTACTTTCTACCATGCGGACCCGTGCCAAAATAATTAAACACATCTTCAATAATAACAGTCTCACCTGCTTTGTGTTTTGTTGAGCCATTAATAATTTTATATGTTTCGCCACGCTCATCAGTAACTGTTTCGCCAGTATCAGTAAACTTCCAATCTATTGTTAGTAATTCATAAAGCGTTGGATATGTTTTCACCGGTCCAGGCACCAATTCCGGCGCCAGCGCATTCAGCCCAAGCCAGCCAGCAATTCCAGCACCAATAACTGCACCGCCAATACCTATGAACTGCCTTCGTGTAAACCGCCTTGGCTGTGGCTTCTCCGCCCTGCTCTCTAAGTTATCAAAATCCTCAGGCATCATGGTTCTGCGATGGTATTTACTTTTTTAAACCTTACCCCTGCGCCGGTTAGCCATTAACTAATAAAAAACAAGAAAATTAAAAAAAATAAATAATTGCTTATTTCTCTGCAATCCAAATGGATTCAATAGCTACTATTAATGCGGCTGGCGAAACAAACGCTACCAAATTGCCAAGGATACTTTGCAATGTCTGGCCTGCATCAAGTGTTATTGCTTTTGCAATGAGCGCAGTTACTGTCGTAATTCCAGCAGTCCCAAGCATCAGCAACGCAATTGTTGCGACAAGGAACTCAAGCCTCTCGCGTTTGCCCACATTCATGTAGCCGACGATTAGTCCTAATACGACTAATATAACGCTGGTAAGTCCGAAGTTTTGTATACCTGCGAAAATGCCGGCTAATACAGCTATAGCAATGCCTCCCAAGAAGGCATATTTTCCAATATTCATTTTGGCCATTTTTTACCTCGAGATAAAATTCAAACCAATTATTAATAAAACTTCTGTCACTACTCGCTGCAGAATACTTATTTAGTTTAATTAAACCAGGCCTAACTGCATCTTCAGCTCTTCTGATGGCACCCATGGCGGATCAAAAACCAGGTCAAGCACTACATCTCTAACGCCGTTTACTTTCTTTATAGCCTCTTTGACAGAATCTATGAGTGCCGGCCCGTAAGGGCACATTGGCGTTGTCAGAGTCATCTTGATTTTTACAATTTCATTTGCTTCTATTTTCAAATCATAAATCAATCCCAATGCCCAGACATCAATATTTATTTCTGGGTCAAAAACTTTTTTCAGCGATTCAATGAGCTGTTCGCGTGTTGGCATGTTTAAAAAAGCTTAAATAGATTAAAAAGCCTTTTGATACATGGCCACTAAGTACATATTACTAGCGATTGTTGCAACTGGAATGTTTTTGTTCATGCAGGCAGGCTTAGCAGTCGATTGTGTGGAAGATTGGTCTTGCACTATATGGGCTCCATGCGTAAATAATCATCAATCAAGATTGTGCACAGACAGAAATGGCTGTGGAACAACAAATAATATGCCTCCTGTTGTGCAAGAATGCCAGCAAGTGCCTGTCTGCGGAAACCTTGTCTGCGAATCAGGCGAGAGCAGCAGTAACTGCCAGATTGACTGCGGCAAGCCAGCACCTTCGCTGCCAAGCGCTTCAGTATCTCTTGGAATAAAAAATCCAACAGCGCACACTTGGTTTTACAATGAAAGCTCTGCAGATTTATGGAATGAACTGGCACAGATAAGAATTGCAAATGACGGTGCAGAAGACATTACTCTTTTTACAATAACTTTGAAAGCATCCGGCAGTGGAAATGATGCAACAGATATAAATAAAATAGAAATTTATGCAGATTTGAACAATGACGGCTCTGTTGGCGCAGGTGATATAAAAATTGGCGCCGCGCAGCCAGCGTACAATCAGGACAACGGCCAGACTACAATTGGTCTGAACTATAATATACAAAAAGGCGACACAAAAGTATTTCTCGTGGCTTATGTCATGAAACCAGCGGCACCTGCGGGCGCGACTTATGAATTCACAGTTACAAATATCAAGGCAGTAGGCAAGACAACCGGCTCGCTTTTTAGCATCAATGGACTGCCAATAACATCTGCAACTAAGACTATAGTCACTCCGCCAGCCCCACAACCACCTCAGCAATTGGTGTGTACAGGCCTTCCATCCTTGTCCTTCAAGCCGAATCCTGCAAAAATAAGCCAGCAAGTTAATGCAGGTATAAGCGGGTTAAATAATTGCATTGGCTGGACTGCCACCGTAGTTGATGAAAACAAAGTAATTGCCTGCCAGGCAGTCCTCCAGAACGGAATGGACGGGGCTTGCCAATTTAATGCTCCCTATACGCCAGGATTATATATTTATTCAGTTGTTGTTGATGAAAATCAAAATAATGTCATAGATATTGGTGAAATAACTGCTTCTAAGCTGAATGTAATTCTTCCTAATGCAAATAGTGGTGAGACTGGCGAGCAGAACATCGCGCCACCTGAAAAATTAATCAACACGCCTGCGGTATTTACTATGCCTGTGCAGGCACAAGCACAGCAGGCAGGCCAGCAGCCAATAAATGCAGTCCTCGCAGTAGTTGCTGTAATTGCAGCAGGAAGTGCGGCATATTATTACTCAAAAGCCAGAAAGCAGGCAAGAAAGAAGCGAAGAAGCTGGTGAAGTAATAATTTTATTTGCGTCCAGGTCTTTTGATTTGCCTTGGTATGTCATCGAGTCAAACAGCTTGTGCATCTGAGATCGGCGAGTGGCAGACGTTAAATTTTCGTTCTTTCAATATCTGGCGTATTTGTCCCTCTAGTGGCGCGCCTGTTTGCAGACCATAAAGTCTTACATCCAATGCACTATTATCCGGAGTTTGAGTAGAGTATACGACTACTAATCATGAGTGGCATTCGTATCTATTGCTATCTTGACGTACTGGAGTGCGATCTAATGATATATCTGCTTCNNGCAAAACCTTAAAAATCTATCCCAGAAGCGCAATTATTAAACAAGCTTATCCTGCTCTATTTGCAGGGCCTGCTGTTCTAATGGCATCAGCTTTAGAATTTTTAATATGTCTATTACTCTTGTGCTATTTGGCGCTATCCTGATTGTATTATGTTTCACATTTTTTGCTGCGAGAAGTTCTGTAATTATGCTATCAATCTCGCGCTGCCATTGCGCGTCAGTGCTTCTAAATCCATCAACAGACAACTGAATAGTTATTGGTAATTTGATTATGAAATCATAAGTATGCGCCCAGCTGTCCAGTATGCTCGCAGCAATTTTCTGCAGTTCTTCGGAGGCAGGCCTGCCTACCCTCAAATTCCAGAGGAAGTAAGCATAATTATCAATAACAGTCCTGTCGCAAACCAGAATATCGTACTTGTGGACTGCTTCCAGCTCTTCAATTAATTGCCTGCAGAGAATCCACGCCTGCGCGGGTATTGAGTTTTCTTTTTCTGTGCCGACCGGCAATGGACAATCGCGGACAAATTCCCTGATGTAGCCTGCATTAAAGCCAAGCTCTTTCAAATGGCCGACAAGGGAGTGTGCAAGCGATGTCTTGCCAGTGCCGTGTGTGCCGGTGATGCCAATTTTTATTTTTTGCATCCAGCAGATTTTTAAGTGGCATATTTAAGAGTTTGTTTTATGAAATACATAGTTATATCAGAAGCAAACACAGCAAGCAAAAACATAGGCCTGTTTATTTTAGAAAAAAGTTTACCAAAGGATACAAAAATAATTAAAACGAAACATGGCGTGCTCGAATTAGAAACTGATTTGCAAAAAATAAAACCAAAAGATGCTGAAATTGTAATAGTTGCATCCACGCACAAATCAGAAGCAAAAATTCCAATGCTAAATGCGCATTTTACTGGAAATTTCGGGGATGATGTTTCTCACGGCGGTTCGCCAAGAAATTTGTCAATCGCGCCAGCCCTTTACCAAAGGACTGCTGTTTTGGAATACGCAAAGTTACAGGCAGCAGATGGTAGACTAAAAGGCTACCAGGTCGGCATCGAAGCAACCCACCACGGGCCGACACTGGATTTGCCGATTTTGTTTGTTGAAGTCGGCTCGTCAGAAGAGCAGTGGAACGATATGGTGGCTTGCGAGGCTGCTGCAAAAGTGATAATGAAACTAGTTTCAGTGGAGCCTAAAAAAGCACCAATTATTGTGGGCTTTGGCGGCGGGCACTATTGCCCGCAATTCACGAAAAAACTTTTCGACGATGGTTTTGCGTTCGGGCATATCTGCCCAAAGTATGCAGCAGATAGCCTGAGCGAAGATGTTATCTTACAATTAGTGAATAAAACACTGCCAATGCCTGAAAAGGTTTTTGTGGAGCACAAAGGATTATCTGGCGAACAAAGAAAGAATATTATTTCTGTTTTAGAGAACCATAAAATCATGTGGGAGAAAGTTTGACAACTTCTTTAAGCCAGCCTTGTTCTGCAAAATGCTTTTCAATGGCCTTGATTTTTTCTTCCAATCGCCCAAGCTTGCTTTGCGGCACTTCAACGTCAAGAGTAAAGCCAGCAACCCTGTGCAATATATGGGGTACGACTGCACACATATTAGGCAAACCAAGAACCATTGTAACTTCCTCAATCAAATAATCTGAAGCAGGAATCACGTAATCTTTAGAATTTAATTCAAACAAATGATGGTACTTAACTTGCAGTTCGTGCATTTATTTTTTTAGCAGTTAGTTAATTAAAGCTTTCCGAACCGCAATGGAGCACCGTACCAACTACAATCTCCGACTGCGCATTAATACAGTTAACTAATTATAATATTCTGCTTTGTTTCTTCAGCAACTTTCTTAATCCTGGCGTGAAAACCGCTTCGCCAGCTTCGACTAAGTAGCGGTAAGGGAGTATTCTTTCCAGCCCTTTCCCTTCATCCACGAAATATTCCTCGACAAATTCCAATTTATTTAAATCTAGTCCGTCAACAATCTTCTTGCAGACAATTACTGCAGTATCTGTTGACATTTGTTTTGTCCCGAGATTAAATTTCGGAAAGCTTAATTTTGAGCTCAATTCTTTTTTTGTCCTGAACCTCTGCGGATTGTCGCCAAGTATCCCGCCGAAAATAAAATAGTCAAACCGTTTCGCAATTTCCGGCGTCAAAGTTTTTACTGCGGAGGGGTCGAGAATACATGCACGTTTTAGTTTTAGACTTTTCACGCTTTCTTTTTTTATTTCGCCCAGATTTTTTAATTTCATTGCACCTTTTGTTACGTTTGTAAAAATCAGATTTGTTTTTCCAACTCTTTTTGAGATGTGCGCATATTCAAGCACGCACCACGGATAAACTTCCGGCTCCAGATGTTCGATTATGAATTTTGCCATGAATTACCCAATAATTGCGATCATTTAAATTTAACTGAAAAAAGAGAAATAACTAAATAAAAAATCTTTGCTGGCTTATTTGTGCCAGACGTGGGAAATGCCACTGACTATATTCAGGCCTGCCAGTATCAATACTGGTAATGCCAGCGCGTTTGTCGGGTAGACTTGCCAGCCATACCAAAAGGCCACTACGCCTGCTATCAGTTTTATCCATCCCCAAGTTGTTGGATCCATTTTTGCCATTGTTACCACGTAATATGATGGCAAAGCATGGTTAATAAAAACTGTTCACTATTGTCTGGAGAAGACTAATTTACTCTGCTGCAATTACTTGCCTGCCAAGCAAACCATCAAGATATGCTTCAACACCAGCTAAATTAGATATTCTTCTCACAACTTCTGCATCGCGATAAACTCCACCGGGATGCGCACTTTGTCTCAG
>DUFN01000002.1 GCA_013331935.1 Nanobdellota archaeon
CGTTGAAAGGATTCTTGGAAAGAGAAGGTATTTCTGGTTTTATATGATATCCGGGCTTTTAGCTGGCCTGTTGTTTGTTCTTTCTTCCTTTATTTTTCCAAGCGATTTGGATACCTTTGCGGTAGGCGCTTCAGGAGCCCTCTTTGGGCTCGTCGGTTTGCTTGTGCTTCTGACCCCAAATCTCCCTGTTTTTGTGATGTTCATCCCTATTCCTATAAAAATTAAATATGCTGCCCCTGGAATATTAATTTTGTTATGGCTGATATCAATTACCGGAAATGTCCCTATAGGAAACACAGCACATCTTGGGGGATTATTAACAGGGCTTATTTACGGGATTTATCTGAGAAATAAATACCGAAAAAAAATAAATTATCTGAGCAGGCATTTCAGCTGATGAAACGCAAAAACAAAAAAACAAGTTTTTTAAGGGAAAGCTATAAAGAGAGCTTTGATTACATAAGATATTCCAGAAAATTCATCTATTCAATAATAATTATCTTCCTGTTTTTTTCCCTAATAGGATTTTTTGTTCCTATCCCTCCGGCTTTGGAGGCAAGAATTCTTGAGTTTATAGAGGAATTATTGAGAAAAACAGAAGGCCTGTCCCAATTGGAGCTCATTAAATTCATATTTTTTAACAATCTTCAGAGCAGCTTTGTAGGGATGCTCTTTGGGATTATTCTCGGAATATTCCCTGTTCTTTCCACACTGGCAAATGGATATCTTCTCGGATTTGTTGCAGAAAAGACAGTAAAAGAAGGAGGAATTCTTATTCTCTGGAGAATTCTTCCCCACGGGATATTTGAGCTTCCCGCCCTCTTTATTTCCTTAGGGCTCGGATTGAAATTGGGAACCTTTATATTCAAAAAAAATAAGCTGAAAACTCTCGGTGTCTACCTCTTAAAATCAATAAAAGTTTTCTTTTTCATAGTAATCCCCCTCCTCATAATAGCGGCGATAATAGAAGGAATTCTGATTTTTTTATTTTAGGTTAAGAATTATTCCTCGGGCTTCGGAAATCCAGGATTATTCCCTGAGGTCATTTACCCCAAGCAGAATAAGGAGGAGAGCTATCATTATCACAAACCAGAAAACTCCGCCCTTAAGAAAAATCCACGCAGAATGCAGAAAATTCAAATCCTTTCCGAATAAAAACCAGGAATAGGCAGAAGATGCCCAGGCTGTCAATATGGCCCCGACAAGGAGAATCACGCCAGCAAAAAGTTCCAGCCACTTATTCATTTTAATAGGAGAAGGCACTCATTTAAAAAGATTATGCTTAAAAAATACATATTTTAGAAAACAATTTGAGATAGTTTTATAAATCTCTTATTTTTATGAGAAATATGCATTTAACCAGTTTAACCTTTAAATTTTTTGAAAGCTTGGCTATTCCTGTTTATTAATTATAGTTTTAGTTAAACCTACAACTCCTACTTTTTTTCAATTAAATAAAATCTTAAGATATAAAAAATGGAAAAAACAACTGAAAAAGAAAATCGCCCAAACTCTGCCGAGTTAAAGGAAGAAAGTGAGAAAACTCGTCCTAGCGATGCCGAGTTAAAGGAAGAGACGGCAAGAAAAAACCTATTCAGGGAAGGGGAGGAAATTTCCGGGGTAGTTATCAAAGGTTATGACTTTAGCAAGGGTGTAGATTATAATGAGATCGTCAAGGGCTTTTCAACCAGCGGTTTTCAGGCGAGCAATCTTGCTAAGGCAATTGAAATTATCAACAATATGATAGAAGACGGGGCAATAATTTATCTCGGATATACCTCCAATATGGTTAGTTCTGGAATAAGGGAAACAATAAAGTTCCTCATCCAAAATAAGAAAGTTGATATCTGCGTAACAACAGGCGGCGGCGTTGAAGAAGATATAATAAAATGCCTCGGGGACTTTATTTTGGGAGATTTCAGGGCAAAAGGCTCTGAGCTAAGGAACAGGGCAATAAACAGGATCGGGAATATATTCGTGCCGAATTCACGATATGTAAAATTTGAACAGTTCGTCATGCCTGTTCTTGAAGAGCTCTACCAGGAACAGAAAAAAAGAGGAAAACCGCTTTTGACTTATGATATTGTCTGGAAACTCGGGGAAAAGATCAACGATGAGAGAAGCATCTGCTATTGGGCATGGAAAAATAAAATACCTGTTTTCATTCCTGGAATTACTGATGGCGCAGTCGGCTCGCAGTTGTGGCAGTTCAGCCAGAACCATGACTTCAAGGTTGACGTGCTTGCTGATGAGAAAGAAATCGCAAAAATAATTTTTGAGGCAAAAAAAGCAGGAGCATTGATACTTGGTGGCGGGATTTCAAAGCATCATGTCATCTGGTGGAACCAGTTCCGCGATGGGCTGGACTATGCAGTCCAGATTTCAACAGCGCCAGAGTGGGATGGCTCGCTCTCAGGGGCACAGACCAGAGAGGCTATCTCGTGGGGCAAGCTAAAAGAGAAAGCGAAGCACATAACTATAGAGGGAGACGTGACAGTTTTATTCCCAATAATTGTTGCAGCACTTAGCGAAAGGCTTTAAAGGTTTTTGATTTATAGCTTTGTATGGAACCACCAATTATATTTACAACTAAGGAATCACATGATTATTATTCGCTCGTGGCGCTCGTTGAAGATATGCGGCGGCTGGACAAACCTGTTGACGATGTCACTGCAGCATTTTGCATAGGTCGCGATCATTTCGACCTGTATGTTCCGGATGGTGTTTATTCGAGAACATACAAAGGCGATCGCAAGTGGCGAACGCCACGCGACATGGAGCGTAGAGCCGCAGATTGGCGCATACGTTTTAGAGAAGACGTCGCAGCGCTAGTAGAACGATTATAATTACCTATCGGAGAATTTATAAGTAACTAATTTTAGCCAATTTCATGGCAGAAACAGAAAAGAAAAACAGGCTAGCCTGCCCGAAGTGCGGCTCAGCAGCCTTTGGAGCCACCAAGACAAATGTGCCAAGCTCGCAGATGTACAAGGTGTATGTAAAAGTGAAGTGCTTGAACTGCGGCGCGGCATTTGATTTGGTCGAACCCGAACAGTAAATCTTATATACGTATATGTACGTATGCATACGTATGGCAAAGGCAAAACTAACTGTGGCAATAAATCCGCTTGTTCTGCGCAAATATAAAAAATTCTGTGCGAAAGAGGGATTTATAATTTCACAAAGGCTGGAAAACTTTATGAAGCACGACCTACTAAAAAAATTCTGGGAGATTAAGGTATGAGTTACAAACAAGTTATTGTGTTAAGAGTTGACTTAGGCATGAGTAAGGGAAAATTAGTGGCGCAGGGCGCGCATGCATCCCTTGAAGCTGCGCTGAAAGCAAAAAAGCACGATGAAATTATGCATGATAATTCTTTCAACCAATGGGTTCGCGAAGGAATGAAAAAAGTTGTTCTCAAGGTCGAGTCAGAGGCTGCATTATTAAGATTGAGAGACCTTTGTGTGCGGGCAGGCATCAAAAACGCTTTAATCAAGGATGCTGGCCTAACTGAAGTGCCGGCGGGTTCAATAACCGCACTAGGAATAGGGCCTGACAAAGAAGAAAAAATCAACAAGATTACAAAGGATTTGAATGCGCTCTAATGTTCATTCTAGCAAACGTAAATTGTTTGTCCGACTTTAATATCTTCTACTAATAAATATGTTATTATGCCGTCCTGTGATTTTTCCAAGCGTCCACGTACGGTCACCTCTTTTCCTCTCTGGATGGGTAGCCTGCGCCCTGTGTAAAGCATGAGCTGGCAGCTGGCTGGAGTTTTGCCTGTGCAGAGGCTTGCTATATCTGCGATGTCATCAATATTCGTGCAGAACTGTCTTTCAGCTTCATCCATGTCATCTGTTACTAAATCTGGCCGCGATTCGGGCTTTCTAAAATAGCCCTTAAGCTCAATGCCTGCAAAGCCCTGTTTCAGTGCGCGCGCCTGCCTCGCAAGGGCTTTACCGTGGTCTTTTATAACATCAATAAGAGACATTTGCGAGTATTTTTGTTTGCTCATAACTCTGCAATCTAAGTAAGTTTCTTAAATCTTCCTATTTCTTAACTAGCTTCGCCTTCTTTACAATGTAAAACCCAGAATCTCCTCGCCATAATGTTTCTGCTTTTTCAATAACCAACCTCTTCTTGAAAATAGGGCCATCCACCACCATTGTTTCATACTCGCCGCCCTCGCCCGATAAATGGATGCCAAACTTGTGATTCAGATTCTTCAATTCCTGCAGAGTTTCATACTCCAAAGGCCTGCCGAGCCATTCCGGCGTAAATCCCTGCGCAGCAACGCCTGCAAAAATAACAGTGAACCCGTCTTTCAGGAATTCAGACATGTATCTCTCTGGGTCGAGATGCCAGAGTGGGCAGATAGTCCTCAACCCAAGATCTGCACAAATTGCCTCAACCCTAAACCTTTGGTATTCAGAAGCAACTGCACCGCAGACAATCCCTTCAATGCCATATTTTTTCTTAGCCTCTGAAATTGCTGCTCTTAAATCCTCGAGCTCAATTTCTTTCTGGCCTTCTGTGTGTTTGAAAATCAGCGGAATTCCGATGGCTCTGGCCTGCAGTTTAACCAAGTCAATATTTGGCGTATGGAACATATAAGAAGACATATTTTTGGATTTCATGCAAATAAGAACAACAACATCCCTGCCCTGCTGGATTGCCCTGTACAAGGCATAGGTGCTGTCCTTCCCACCGCTGAATAATACTGCGACTTTCATAGCATTTATAAATATCCACAATATTATAAAGTTTATGTATCCGTCACTGTCAATAATAATACCTACTTTGAATGAAGCTAAGATTATAAACTGCCTATTTGATTCTATTTCAAAGCAGACTTTCAGGGATTTTGAAGTCATTGTTGTTGATGGGGGATCAAAAGACAATACAGTTAAAAAAATTAAATCCTACGCAAAAAAAATACCTGCAATAAAAATCATCGTTGACAGGAAACGAAGCATCGGCAGGGCCAGAAATATTGGCGCGGCAAATGCGAAAGGCAATTATTTATTATTTTTAGATGCAGATGTTGTTTTCGACAGGAATTTTCTGAAGGACTGTCTCGCGGAATTTGAAGAAAGATATTTAGAAATAGCAACGTGCTATATTACGCCGCTCAGCCCAAAATTAATTGACCATGTTCTACACGAAGCTGCTAATGCCGCATTAAAGCGCCTTCAATATATATCGCCGACCAGCGGGGGTTTCTGCATATTTATAACAAAAAGAATGCACAATAGAATAAATGGATTTGATGCGCGCCTGAAAATGGCAGAAGATATAAATTATGTTGAGCGGGCCAGCAGGCTTGCCAAGTTCAGAGTGCTGAAAAGCTGTAGAATAAAGATTTCTGTCCGCAGGCTCGAGAAAGAAGGGCGGGCAAAGCTGGTTCTTAAATACCTGTATGTGCCGCTTTACCGCGCTTTTGTCGGCGAAGTCACAAAGCCGATTTTCAAATATGACTTTGGCAACCACGACATTCATAAAAAAATAGATTTGAAAGATCTTTTCATAAAATTAGAAAAAAACTTCATGGCAGAGAATAAAAAGCAGATTGGCAGATTCAGGAAAATTCTAGAGCAGATTAATAAATTATGAAAAATGCAGGCGCATTTTCCATCCCTCGAACTCGCAAATTAAAGTGAGTTTGAGTTATAAATGCGTCGACTGGGACTTTCGATTTGCTTTTCCAAAGGAAAGCCCGCGAAGTAAAGCTTCGCGTTGTTCGAACCCAGGTCATCAGCTTACTTCTTTAGTTGGAAGGCTGAGGTCCTACCACTAGACTATCGACGCATGCGTAATCGTTTCCAATAGTCTTTTTAAAGTCTTTTTGTGTATTTTTATCATGACAACCTTAGTATTTGCAGCCCATCCAGATGATGAAGTCTTAGGGGCAGGCGGAACTATAGCAAAATTATCGCGCGAAGGCGAAGACATAATTTCAGTTATTTTTTCATACGGCGAGGGCAGTGATCCTCTAAAAGAGCCGGAAAGCCTGATTCAGGAGCGCGTAAAAGAGTCAAAAAGAGCCGGAAAAATCCTCGGCACAAAAGAAACATTTTTCCTNNTTTCAGATTCAAAGTTCGTAAGGGATGCAAGCCAGCCAAGCACAAAAAAGAAGCTTATGGATATACTTGCAAAGTACAAGCCAGAAAAGGTTTACACGCACAGCATAGACGACCCGCACCCAGCGCACAGGGAAGCGGCAAGGGTTGTCAAGGAAGTTCTGCGCGAGATGCACCTGAGAGTACCTGCATATTCTTTTACTATTTCCTTACCGCTAAAATTTACAAAGCGCGAATATCCGCGCGTGTTCGTTGACATTACAAAAGAATTTGACAAAAAAATGTCTGCCCTCAAGGTTTTCAAATCGCAGGAATTAATGCTGAACTTTTATTTTATACCAATAATGCGCGTGCAGGCCTGGCTGGCTGGCTTCAAGGCGCACTGCAAGTACGCCGAAGTTTTTTACAAATGGTGAAATCCATAGCCATTTCATCGTGTGGAATAGGATTCGGGCATGCCTCAAGAGATAAAGCAATATATGATGCGCTAAAAAGCAAATTCAAAACAAAAATCTATTCTTATGGCGAGGGATTTGAATTCCTGAAGAAAAATGGCGTGGATGTTAAGAATTTTTCAGGAATTTCATATAAGAAACAAATATATTCCCTAAATATTTTTTCAGAAGTGATGCGCAATCTCGCCAGCCTGGGAAAAATTTACAAAGGTTATAATGATTTTGCAGATGAGCTAGATAAAGACGCGCCGAACTTAATAATCACGGATTCTGAGCCGTTCGCATATTTTTATGCCTACAAAAGAAAAATTCCAATAATTGTTATGACAAATGTTCTGAGCACGGCAGCAAATTACCCCGCACTGCCGAAAAAGCTGAAGACGCGGGGGCTTGCACTCCAGAATATTGCGCTGAAAACATATATTGAACTGACAAATACAAAAAGAAGCACATTTGTCGAGCCGTCAATTGGCAAAAAGCACCCAAAAGTAATAAATATGAAATATTCTGATCTGATTGTCAGAAAAAAACCCGAAGAAGCAAAACAAATTAATATTGGCAAAGAGTTTTACTATACTTCTGTTGGCTCTGCAACTGAAGATGCCTTGATTGAAAACATTAAGAAAGTTTTGCCAAAATTTAAAGATAAGTTTTTCGTGATTGTTGCAGATAAAATAAAAAAAGAAATTCACGGCGATAATTTTATTCTTTTGCCGTTCCTGAAAGATCCTTTTCCATACATCAAAGGCTGTTCTGGTATTATTTCGCCGGCAGGCTATACTATAATTTCAGAGGCGCTGGTTTATGGCAAGCCGATTCTGGCAGTGCCTGTGAAAAACCATCTCGAACAGGTCGTGAATGCCTTTTTGGTTGAGAAGCAGGGTTTCGGACTTGCCTGTTATGATGCAGCAAACCTTGAGAAATCAATGAGAGAGTTCTTTTCTAGATTACCAAAGTTCGAAGATAATATAAAGAAGGCTGGCTTCAAGGGCGACGGCGCAGAAGATGTAGCAAAACTAGTTTCAAAAATGCTGGAGTAGCTCTGCGAGCAAGCCAGTATTCGTTTTCAGCTCCTTGCCAGCCATCACAATCAGAGCGTGATACTCGTTGAAAAGTTTTGCGTCTTTCTCCAAATTTGATTCAAAAAACTCTTTTATCTCGTGGTATTTTGCAGTTTCTTTTATTAATTTTAATTGCGAGAAAATTCTTTTTGTATATGTATCTACAACAAATTCCGGCTGATTGTATGCATAAAGCAGTATCGAGTCTGCAGTCTCGGGGCCAATGCCCCAAATATTCAGAAGGTCTTGTCTTGCGGGTACTCGGTTTCCAATTCTCAGGAAAAATTCGGCAGTGAGTTTTAGTTTTTTTGCTTTTTGGGTGTGGTAGCCAGACGATTTAATTAAAATTGCCAGCTTTTCTTTTTTTATTTTTGCTAATTTGCCGAAATCAATTAATTTATTTTTCTTTAGGTTTGCAATTGCCTTCTCTACATTCTTCCAGTTTGTGTTTTGTGTCAGGATAGCGCCTATTATGATTTCCTCGCGCGAATCGCCTGGCCACCAGTACTGGGGGCCGTATTTTTCATATAGTTTGTAGTAGATTTGCATTAAATCTTTCTGCATTTTAATTAAGCGCGCCCGAGATGACTTTCTGTGAAACTAGTTTCACTTTTGAACACCTGACCTACGCATCTCTTCTGGCAGGCATCCAGAGTTAGTGCGATTGAAAATCGCACCGTTTTCTTTCCAGATGCCAGGGAGCCGCTTTCTTTTTCAAAAAGAAAGGGGCTGCCTTAGGAGTGCGTCGCTCTATCCAAGCTGAGCTACGGGCGCATAATATAATAAGCCAAGATTGATTTAAAAGTTTAATCCGAAGTAAAACTCAATTCCCCGCCGTCCGCGGCCTGCAATACCATTTGTCCTAATTTGGATTTCTTGTGTATTTTTAGTTCTCCAGAGCGCGGAACCTGCAATGTGGCAACTTCCCTTCCACTAATAAGCATTTTTACGCTTCTTGCGGTTGATGGTAGGTAGATTGAAATATATTTCTTTGCCTCTCTGTATTTGAAAGAAACACCTTCCCCAGAATTGCTTCTTGCAGAAGAGCCTTTCTTTTTAATCGGCACAACAACAGTCTGGTCGCCATAGGTGTAAAGCTCGTATTCCAGTTCCTGCGTTTCAAAATCTCTTACTTCAACAACAGGCCTTGACAAGTCAGCTTCTACCATGCCAGTCGGGACTTTTACTTTCATCGCCATCTCAAAAACTTTTTCTACTTTTCCGTCACGGATGAAAACCACTGTGTCAATTATCTGCGGAATCATTCCCAACTCAACTCGGCCAATAAATCTTTGGACAGAATCAATCGGGTTTGTGGCGTGTATTACGCCAGCAAGTCCAATTCCTGCCAATCTCAAATCTGCGTACAGCCTGAAATCTTCTGTAATGCGCATTTCGTCAAAAATAGTGTAGTCCGGCCTTGTCAAAAGCATAACATTGTGAATGTCATCCCTGTTGCCGAGATTTTTTGAATACTGCACAACTTCCGGCGGTACCTGCAAATCTCTTGGCGATTCAATTGTTTTTACAATTTTATTTAATTTTACATACGCCTTTGCCAGCGCAGAGGCAAATGTAGTTTTGCCGGAGCCAGGCGCGCCAGAGATTAAAATTCCAGTTGCGGAATTCTTCAGGCGCTGCAAAAGTTTTGCATTTAATTTGTAATCTTCAATTTCTAATGTTGCAACTGGCCTGACAGCAGTTATTTCCCAGCCATCAGAAAATGGCGGCCTTGCAATTACGATGCGGAAATTTTTGAACTGCAGGATTGTCATTCCGGGATTTGTGTATTCGATGAAAGAGCCTGCCGCAAGTTTTGTTTTCTCTGTCGCGTCAGCGGCAAATGTTTTAACATCGTGCTGTGTTAGCGGCGTTTCCGATAGGCGGACAAATTGCCAGCTTCCGGGTTTTCCGCGTTTTGCGGTTGGCACCGTTTCTTCTTTTAAGTGCACTGACATTGTTTCAGCGTCAAAAAACTTTTCGATTGCCAGCGCGCCTACTTCCCGCGCGGCAACCGGAAGAATTAAGATTGTTTTGACACCAAGCGCTTCTGCTACAGTCGCTTGGACGCGGTCGCCAGTGATTAAGGTTGCTTTTAATTTTACTGCGGTCTCGCGGATTAAGTCGTCCATCTCGCCAACGCGCGCGCCTTTGATTCTCTCAACTGTCGGCCTCGCGCCGTGGAACTCAAATTTGATTTTGCCTTCCTTCGCCATCGCCTGAAGTGTTTTTATTTCTTCAAGACCCAAAAATCCTTCTGCCTGATTAAAATTGGCTTGGTGCTCTAATTCAGCAATAACTGCGATGGGTATGACTAGCTTTCCTTGAATTTCGCCTTTTTGTATAAGTTCCGACACCTTTTTTTCTATAATAATAGAAGTATCAGCCACATATACGTCAGTTTTCTCTTCTTTTTGTTTTATTTCTTCTTCGTTCATGTATGTATGACGTAGGCTGGTTTTATGATGGATTTTGGGTTTATAAACCTTCGCAGAAGGTTTATGGAAAAATCTAGCAATTTTTCTATTCCGCAAAACTGCTGTTGCGTTATTCGCAAACGAGCTTGCGAAGTTTGTGTTAAAAAGATTACTGCTAGCAGTCATGCCACACGTTCAGCAAGTGGCTGTCCGCGGAAATGCGGCGTTAGAAGTTTTACAAGCCCAGGAGGCGCGCCGACTTTTACTATACTGTACCGCTTCGCAGTTTGTAATTCCCGCAGTATTTCTGCATAAAGGCAGGCATATTCGGGCAGAGGCACGCGGAAATTATTCAGTTCTGGCAAGCTCTTGGGTAATTGCGCATTGCGGTAGGATGTGCTATTGAGCTTAACCTCCAATAAACTTCCCTTAATGTGAACATGGCGGATAGTGTACTTCATTGCAGCCGCAACCATCATGCCGAGGTCTTCACGCCAAGGCGCACCATCATTTAGCCGTATTAATCTTAAGCTATTTGTGTGCTCTAAAAATATCCGCGGAAATTCATAATATGCCAATGGCATGGCAGTATACTCAACAAATTTATCAGTACCATCTTTTTTCCATTGATACATGTCACGTCTCTCTTTTAATTTTCACATACTGCGTGAATGTTTTAACTCTTGACAATGCCTTTGTAACCTCTTCCTTTGTTGGCTGTGGGTTTGTGGCAAGCTTCCAGAGCGCAAGATACGTTCCCGAGAATTCGCGCTCCTCTTTTGAACCTTCTGCCAGCTTCTTGTTGATTAATATGTGGCTAACATTGGTGGTGCCTTCCAGCCCGAAATTCACAGAGACTGCTTTATTCGCTGCCTCAAGAATGTGTTTTGTAACGCCAGGCAGGAACTCCGGCTCAGACATTTGTAGCAAATAGTCTGCAAACCTTATTTTTGATTCTGCTTCTTCAAGCTTGTTCATGAATCTCATGAACAGTTTAATTTTTTATATCTTTCCGTCTCTTATTCGCTCAAGAAGACTCTCTTCTTTCGCCTTTAACAGTTTCAAAGCCTCATCGAAGGCATGCGAGCGGCTCTTATATTCTCTTTTCTTAACTAATTTATCTAAATACCTAAGCCAGCTTTTATCAACACTTACCGAAATTTTCGCCGCACGTATCATGTTACTACTTATTGCTACTTTTTACTACTTTATAAGGCTTGCGCGGGTGGTTTTTAAGCCTTGCTCAAAATTACATCAACGTTTTCAATAAACCTTTTGGCGATGTTATTGTATCTCTTGATTGCATCGGCATCTAATATTGTCAGCTTGAAATCTTCAGAAGCCAGAATATATTTTTCACCCCGCTGGAATTTTACAGGCGAATTTACTCCCAACTGCCTGATTTCGTCAAGTTTCCTGAGCAATCTATAAAATTTCGGATCAAGATTGTAAAACGGCGCAACTTTTTCTTTGTAAGTGTTTGCCATCACAGAAAAATTCGTTGAAAATGGAGCAATCCTTTTGTATTTTTTTTCAAACTCAAGCAGAGCCTCCAATGCATTCGTGCAGGAATTTATCAGGTGTTCTGAAATGGCAAGGAGGAATTTCATTTCTTTAATCATCGGGTAAGTAACATATAACAAATGATCTGCGAGCGCAACTTCTTTCTTCGCTTTCTTAATCAAATCAACATGGCGCTCAATAATTTCGTCTGGCATGCAAAACCAAGTAATTGCTGGAATAAATGATTTTCTAACCTAGCCACTATACTTTTTAATGTATTTTTTCCAGATTGGCGTAGCAACTACAAGAGTGGCCACGAGTGCAAAGGCAGAGGATACTGCAGAAGTATAATGCCATTGCCGCACACCAATCTGATAAATTATTTCCGCAAATGCAACTACAAAAGCGAAAAATCCCATTTGTATTATAGCGTTTTTCCAAGTTTTAGCCATGCTTGATGTAGTATTTTTTATATTATAAAAACCTGTCGCCATAACCGTGTTAGGCGATCTAGGCGCAAGGCGTATAAATTAGCAATTCTATATAAAATTTACAGGGTATCAATTAGTTGTCGCGGGATGATTTGTTAGGCGAACCCGCTTTTTATTTTAAATTTCTAATAGTGGCATGGTATTTTAATATCATATGTGCCCTGCTTCTACAAAAACATTCAATAATTCGCGCTTTTGCGCAGTTGATTTCTGAAGTGCATTGACTATCGAAGCTGTCGTGCTTATTGCATCCTGCTCGTCCTGATTTCTCACGGCTATGCAATACAATGTCCGTGTTTTTTTATAATATATTATTCCGCAGTCCTGAAAGATTTTTGCTTCCCTGTACGAGCCATATTTATGCGCAACTTTGGCACTTGCGGGGAGTTCGGCCAGCCTCGCCATGTCAAAAGTAGTTTTCGTTAGAAGCTGAAGCAGGTATTCTGAATTTTCCGGCTCAAGAACATTTGAAAAGTAAAGGCTTGAAAATATATTAGCAAGAGATTTCGGCCCTTTTTTGCCTGCAAATTGCAGGCTTGCGCCATAATCCAGGGCGCCTGCAGAATCTATTTCGAAATAATCCAAAAGATTAGTCAAATCCGTATCTTTTACAAGGGATATTAAAATCCAAAAAGCACTATTATCTGATTTCTGAAGCATGTTTTCTATCAGCGTGTGAAGAGGCAGAACGGAGTGCTGCCTGTAATATTCTGCAGTTATGTCTGATTGGTATTCATCAGGTATTACAGACATATCAATAGATATTTTTGTATCAAGATTAAATCGGCCAGCTTCAACTTCTTCTATTAATAATATGGCGAGGGGAAGTTTATTCAGGCTGGCAGGAAATGAGCCGTCAAATTCATTAATTCCAAAATTCGCGCCATTGCGCAGGTTTAACATATAAACTGAAACATTATAATTGTTGTCCGCAATAAAATTTTCAACCGCAGTCCTTATAGAATTTGTATCATAGTTTGGAAATGTTTTTGCCAGTGTTTTATCAAGATAAACATGCGGGTCGAGCAGGCCTGTTTTTGCCATGGACTGCGCTTTTGCATATGTTATGTGTGCAGGAATTCCATAAATAAATACGATAATCAAAACTATAAGCAACACGAATTGGCAATACTTCAGTATTTTTATTTTATCAACCATCGGGTTCGTACTTGTGGCACAGTATATAAATGCGCGCGGACGTTATTTAAAAGAATTTGCTAGGTAGAGCAAATAACATCAGATAACTTTTTTAACACGAATTGAATATATTGCTTATGCCTTCGTAGCTCAGTGGTAGAGCACCAGTTTCGTAAACTGGGGGTCGCCAGTTCAATCCTGGTCGAAGGCAGTTCAATAACCGCATGATTGTTAAATGCGCAACGTAAAGTTTTTAAACTCCAGTTACATAATATAATTAATGGTCACAAGAAATAGACGACAAAGGAAAAATTCAAAATTACAAATCTATGCCATAATTGCGATAATTGCAATCGCCTTGGCATTCATGGCGTCCTATTCTGGACAAACAGCAATGTTTCATAGTGTTGGGAAAACCGGGCAAATTCAAATACAAAACCCCAATATACGCCCAATTTCTATTGGAGCGATAACAGGTACTATTAAAAATAGTTGCACTGGTGCTGGCGTAATAACATCAATTTATCTAGATGGAAATAGGATTGTTGATTCGGATGCCAATGGTAGGTATCAAATCACGACGCGCGCCGGTTCGCACCGGTTTGAAATAAATATGGGCCCAAATAACGGCCTCGTGGAATATGATTCAGATTCTTCAGCAAATTATGTGACATCAATAAAAGAAGACATCAACGTGCAAGCCACCCAGACGCTGACCAAAAATTATAACTTCCAACAATCAACAAGGGCGGCAAAAATAACAACGAACGTTAACAATGTTGCGATACCTTATGTCGGCAGTAATGCGCAGGACTGCACAAAAGGCTGCATAATCGCGCCGCTGGCACCAGGGCCATTCAGTTTTGACGTGAAATATGATGGGCAGATAAAGCAGGCAGCAGGCACATTGGACAAATGCAAGCTGGCAGAAGTTATGGTTACTTTTTAATCTTGCAGACAAATTTTTAAAGCTAAATTATTTAGCTCATTTATGAAACCAGCAGACTGCCACACGCACTTGTATGACAAATCATTCGACCATGACTTAGATAAAGTTATAGAAAGGGCAAAAAAACTTGTTTCAAAAATAATCGTAGTCGGCGAAGATGCAGAGACAAACAGGAAAGTCCTCGCGCTATGCAAGACGCACAAAGGATTTTTATTACCAGGGCTTGCCATCCATCCAGACCGCGTCCACTTGCTGACAGATGAAGAAGTAAATAAAGAAATTGAATTCATAAGAAAGCAAAAAGATTTGGTTTGCATCGGCGAGTGCGGTTTGGATTGGCTCAAGGCAGAACAATTTGCAATGGCAAACCCTTCATTCAAGATGCTTGAGCCGAAAAACTTCGATTTTAGGGAAGCAAAACAAAAACAAATAGGAGTTTTTAGGAAATTTATAAGATTAGCAAATGAAATGGGATTGGCGTTAAATGTCCATTCGCGCAGGGCAGAAAAAGATACAATCGCAGTACTGAAAGAAGAAAAAGCAGAAAAAGTTTTGATGCACGGCTTTTCAGGAACAATTAAAGAGGCAGAAGAAGCAGTCCTGCTCGGATACAAAATTGCAATAGGCACAACGGTTTTTTACAGCAAACAGAAGGTTGAACTAGTAAAAGCCATACCCTTAGAAGCTTTTGTTTTGGAAACAGACTCGCCTGTCTGCGCGCCAGAGAAAGGGGCGCGCAACGAGCCAGCCAACATCGCTTCAGTTGTGAGACGCATAGCTAAAATTAAAAACATAACAAGAAGTGAAGTGATAAAAATTACAAATACAAATGTAAAAGAACTATTCGGATTTTAGCGTGGCCAAATAATGCCCTAATTTCTGTGCAGCACTATTTATTTCGCCTGCGGTTGCAAGGCCAAAACGTTCTAATTGTTTGGCGCTTAACTTTTTTTCGCTAGCCACACAAACAATTGCGCAGGCAAGCTGTCCTGCGCGCGCATTGCTATTATTTAGGTAATTATCTGGACTGTTGCGGGTAATTTGCGAAAGTATTTGTGATACTCGCTCGTGGTATTGTTCGCATCCTGTCTGTTGCAATAGATAATTCACGCGTGATGTTGTAGAGCCTAACGAATCCTGCATGCTGCTAAAATCAAAATTAATTTGATTGCGCGAATGCACTTGATTGTAAGTTAGTTTTAAGATTTGGGCCAGTAATGGTTCATCGCCACCTTCTAATATTGCCGTAAGAGAGTTATCTATGCACCACGCGACAAATCCAGCCAGCCTGCGTTGCCTGCCTGATGTGCCAGGCATATGCGCACACAGTATGTCATCCCAATTCGGGGTTCTAATGACCTTAGCGTTGTAATTAATGGTGTGCGCAATGTGTTCTAAATCAGACGCCAAAGAATCAAGGGGCTCTCGAGGAATTTTTTTTGTCGTGCACAGTAGCTCAGCTCTAAGTCCTTCTCGCGCTCTTTGTTCATAATTTGCAATGAACCATTGTTGTACTGTGTTTGGCATGGCTGTCCGATTAGTACATGCTTTATAAACTTTTGCGCAAGCTTTCCAACATCAGAATTTAGCTACTTTCGTCCCCAAATAGCATACGCGGCCGCGCCTAAGACAGACAATGGCATGAACCAGCCAAGCAACACAGCTACAAGCCAGCCAACCCTTAGCCCCGCTTCCATTTTCTTAGTGCGCAGAATATCAACTGCAGCCCATAAGACCAAAAACAAAGCAACTAGGTGAATCAAGCCAAAGCTACTCCATCCAAACGATTGCATCATTCCACTCATAGTATATCCCATCATACTGCATCCGCTCCAAACCATATTATTAGTCAGTAGCTGTTGTTTTAATATGTTTGTAACCCTTGCAAAGTTGAATATTGCAGAACACAAAATCTTAAAACTCGCTATCATTAGCAATAACCATGTCAGAACTGCAATTATTGTATTTATCAAAGAAGGCAGACATACAGCAAAGGCTGAAGGATTTTTCAAAAGTATGGGAAACAGGCGATGAGCAGAGGCTTTTTGCAGAGCTGGCCTTCTGCTTGTGCACACCTCAATCTAAGGCAACAGCAGCAGACCTTGCCATAAGGAGACTTACTGATGCAAATGTTCTCTGCTCTGGCAATCAGGGCGCAATTTCAGAGCACCTGTCGCGCTCTGGTGTAAGATTTGGGAACAACAAAGCTAAATATATAGCAGAGGCATATCGTTATTTCTCCGCTGACGGACAGCTAAAAATCCGAGGCAAGCTGAATATAGAAGATGTTGTCGGGCTGAGGAGCTGGCTGGCTGACAATGTTTTGGGCATGGGGATGAAAGAGGCCTCGCATTTCCTTAGAAACATCGGCTTTGGCAATAATCTCGCGATTTTGGACAGGCATATTCTGAAGAACCTGAAAAAGCACGGCGTCATTCCAATCATTCCAAAAGTCCTGAGTAAGCAAGTCTATTTGGAATTAGAAGAGCGTGTAAGAAAGTTTTCCCAAAAGGTCAGGATTCCAATGGCAGATTTGGATTTATTATTCTGGTCGGAAGAGACTGGACAGATTTTTAAATAGCTGGAAGTTAATTCATACATGGCAGACTTGATTAATTTGTTGGGTATGGTTGCCGCAGTCACCGGTATTTCGATGACTGGCAGCTTTTTCCTGCAGGCCATTAAAATCTGGAAGAATAAATCTGCAAAAGACGTGTCTCTGCTTATGTTTGTGGTGTCAATAATCAATTTTGTGCTGTGGACTGCGTATGGCTATCTGATTAAAAGCTGGATAATTTTTTCGCCCAATGCGGTTGGTATCGTTGCGGCAAGCACAGTTATTGCTTTGGTTTTTAGATTTAAAAATAATTAAATGGGCCAGGTAGGAATCGAACCTACGACCTCCGCCTTGTAAGGGCGACGTCATTTTGTGCGCGCACGAAACCAGCCGAAGCTTTGCTTCGAGCGCGTACCGCTAGACCACTGGCCCACTTATCCTTATCCGCGAATTGCTTAATAAAGTTTAGGGCAGTTTGAAAAACTCCCTCACTTTCCTGCTTTTTACCCATACTTTGTGCCTTGGCGCAATTATTGACATTTTGATGGTGTGCTGAAGTTCGCTATTTTTCCCTGCGCTTTTGGCAGGCTTAAAATCTCCGATTGTTTTAAGCGTATTTTCTAATCGCAACTCTCACTTTTGCGCTATTTGGTTAATTTGCAATAGTGTAAATTGATAAGTATTGAAGTTATTTTCTCTGAGATTGGTTTTCGCAGTTTAGTTTTGCTCTTGAAACCACTCACTTTAGATGTTTTCGGGCATATTTTGGGATATTGCAAAGTAAATTTTCTGCAAATTGGCTTTACTTTGACATTTATTTTGATCTTTGAGGTTTAATTCCCGCCTTAAACTTCCTCACTTTTTGATCTGACTCTTGGGCTGATTTGGCATTGTTTTAAGCTGGTTTTTTGTTTAAATTTTCAGGCCGGATTTGCTGGGAAAATCCCAGCTAGGTTTAGTTTGCGTCATAATGCAGTTTTTATATGTTTTTCAGAAATTTTTAAATATATTTTTAGGTATTTTTACCTCACTTTCAGCCGCAAAATTTATATATTAGTAATTCTAATGTTAAACACGAAAACGCATCGTATCAAAGCGATGTTTAATGTGTTTAAACGTGTTAAACACATGTTAAACAAGTGAGAAAATGGGGCTACTGGAGTCGATTTCAAGAATATTCAAGAAGGCAGAAGCGCAAACCGTGCTGGTTAAAAAAGATAGAAAGAAAACTGCTAAAAAATCAGCAGAACAGCTGTCCTTGGGAGCATGGAAAACTGAACTAGAAAAGCTCTCGCAGCACCCTTTGACTCAAGCCAAGATCATCAATGAACAGCTCCTAAGGGACCTGTATAATCTGCTCGAGCAGATTGATAAAAAACTGGATGTCCTGAACGCAAAAGTGGAAAAAGCAGGCCTCGCAAAACAGGACAGCAGCAAGGCTGAATTAGCTGGCCAGGAGCAGAAAATACTGAGCCTTGCAGGCCATGCGCGCATAACTGCAAATGATATTTCAGATGAGCTGGAAATTTCAAGGTCAAATGCGAGTTTAAAGCTGAATAAATTATTTGACATGGGCTTGTTGGAAAAAGAACAGGATGGAAAAACAGTTTATTATCAAATAAGGGAGATTAAATAGTTTAATCAAAGATTAATATGTTTGAAAAGGCAAAAATCCGAAGAAACTTAGAAAAAATCCGGGAGAAAATAGAAAAACTGGAAAAAGAGATAGCATTCTTTCCTGTAAAAAAGGCTGGCGGAGCCTCGCTTTTCACGCACCTATTAGGCCAGGCAGAGCACTATCACAGTCTAGCTATAGAGCTGGATAATCCGCTTGATCTGGCTAATCTTAAAAGAGAAGCAGGGTATTTCCTGGAAGAAGTGAGGGCAGAGGCTGGCACTTTATCGAAAAAGCACAAGATGCAGGCAGAATTCGCGGCATTGATAGTTGCCATAGAAGCACTTGTGGATTTGATGTAATTCTGAAATTTATTTTTTGTTATTTTTTCGGAAAAAACATAGATTAAAGATTTTGATAAATAATCATAAAATTTATCATTAATTCGCAAACAAAGAGTTTGATTTAAAATTAAAATAAATAATCTATTATTTCTTAATGGAAAAGCCATGCTTTTCCACAGTATTATGTGCCTTTTTTGATTTCATGCAAGTTTAGCTTCAAAAAGTGCGTTTAATGTATACTATACGTAATTTTTAATTCGCCCTACGGGTGCGCCGAAAACTCTTCACACTGAGTCTTCGTTTAACTCAAACTCGGCCAGAGTTTGAGGAATTGAAAAATCCCGGATTTTTTAATAACTCCATAAGGCCTTATCGGCCGGACGCGCAATCCGAAGGACTGCGCGTAACAAGAGTTAAACAAAATTCCAGAGGCTTCAGCTTTTTGGTTGTTTCTGGGCTGAGAAGTATTAGGGGAAGGGCGGAAAGTTATCGAGCAGGCGTGTTTTGATATTTATTTGTTGCCAAGCCATACGTTCTATATATTGCATGAAAATATGATAGGGTTGTTATGGCACCGAATAGAATTGACAGCAAACCCAAACTATCCGATTTAGTTGCAGCTACAACTGTTGGGGCAAGCATCATGGTACCGATGATTGCGGATAAATTGCGAACTTTTCTGGCGTCCCTAGCTGTTTCACGCCACCATACACTTCGTTGTGGCCTCACACTAACTTTATTTTCTAAACCCTGCGTCATTGCACATCCTTTTTGATCGCCGAAACAAAAGACCGGTCGGCGTTTTTCAGCGATTTATTCATAAGCGTAACTGCGGAATTCAAAGTCAGTGATGTGTCATTAACTTTTCTTGATGTTAGAGCTTTGAATAGTAGTTTTATGTGTTTCGGCGACAATCCAAGTTTTTTAAGCTTTTTGCTTACTAGTTTTATTGGTAATTTATTTTTTCTTAATAATGCCATGGTTTTTTTCACTTGATTTGTGTTAATTTTTAACTCGCTATTTATTTTAAGTTTTTTTACAGCACCCGAGAGTTTTGTTGTACTATCATCATTCAATTTTAGAAGATGATTCATGTTATTTTTCTGTGCGGCAGTGGCAGATTTATCTGATTTGCGCTGTGCGCTGTAAAGCTTATCTCTGCAAGTCATTAGTGCTTTTTTGATGGTTATAAAATTTTTAAGCTCTGCCACTATCGGTTGTGATTTTTTCGATGGCAATAATTTAATTTTTTGCACTCTCCTATAATTTGTGTTAAATTTTGGCGGATCATTCATTGTAGTCACGAAGAACTGTGTCGCAAAAAAAGTTAGTCCGCTAAGGCCACCAAGCAGACCGGCTGCGGCGACCAGGCTAGTCGCACTTATCACACCGATACTTAAAGCACCTGCTAAAGCAGCACCAACGGGCGGGATTGCTATGCAAATTGCAATGAGCGCAGCAATTGCCATGGCCAAGCTTACAAAATACAGAGCGTTGTACGCTGTCTGCGCATTTAGTTTATCTTTATTAACTCTAACAATTATTTTACCAAGTGGAAACTGCTGCGGTCCGAAACTATTATTGCCGTACGCAGCAGTAAGTTCAACCGCATAATTAAACGTTTTTTCAGTTTTATCTGAATGTGACCCAAACAAATCTTCTTTGTGCCAAGTCCAGTTTTTATTTATCTGATTAAATGTAAAAACTAAATTTTTCAAATCTTCATTTATTCTGCAGTTAATATCGGCAGGAATTATTAATTTTCGTGTTTTACCATAGCCAGTTTCGATAAGAGTTGGTGTTATGCCTTTGGTTTTTCCTTTAGAAACAGAGACGCTAACAGAAATAACATAATCAGAGTTTATATCAACTGTAATCTTTCCATTCTTTGCTAATTGTCTGACAGAATTAATCAAGTTATCGTCCTTCCTCGTAAACTTCACTTTCGCAGAATCAACATCAAGCTCAATCTCTAAGTTTGGTTCGAGCTTGAAATTTTTAGTCATATCTTTCCCAACTTTTGTATTAATTGTGTCTGAAAAATCGTCATAATTTTTTGCGGAAACCGTAACTGTGTAATCCCTGCCGCCATTTAATTCGGTTTTATAATATCCTGTTTCGTCTGTATTTGTTTCTGCTTCTTTCTGGCCTTTGAGAACTTGAAATACAAGTTTTGCATTTTGTATTGGTTGCTTGCATTCGGCATCGTTCGCGTAACCAGAAATTGTAATTTTTGCCAGTGTTGGCGGTCTCGGCGGTTTTGCACCTCCGCCGCGCCCGCCCTTTGGCGGATTGCCAACAGATTTCTTATCGACTAAATTTCTATCTGCATCGTAAAGCTCTGCGGTATCGCCCGGGTTGTTCCATATTTTAGCGCTCCGATTTTGATAAATATTACTTGCGTCGTTGTTACCGGCGCAGCTCCAGATTTTTACGGTTGCACTGGGTTGCAGAAAAAAATCTTTTTGAAAAATAAATTCGTGGCGCCTCTGATTTGTTGGTGTGGTGTCAAGAATTTTCCAGCCGCGCAGGTTTATTTTTACAGAATCATTATTCTTAAGCTCAACATAATCTTTAATGAGATTTACTTCAGAAATTATAATTATAGTCATGAGGAATTATGTAATATTTAGTTTAAAAATCTTACTGCGTGACTTGCTCATGCTCCGCCCCCGGCGCTCATCTTGCACGAGGCCCAGAAACGCTGAAAGCAACAAAGCCTCTGGAACTGCGGCACACTAAAACGATAGGCTTCCGACTCACGGGTTTCCGCCAAAGGCGGACGTTGCACTAAACCCTGGCTCGTGCCATGCACTCGCTCGCGTAACACCGATTAAGCGGTTCCACTCGGTTGCACCTCGTTTTACCCAACTTTTTGTGACTTGCGTTCACTCGCTTCGCTCGTTCATCTCCACTCACAAAAAGTCCGAGTGTTCACTTCGTTCACCTCGAGGCTATCGCCTCGCTTAATCGGGTGTTACATTCACTTTGAAAACTTTTTAGGTAATTCTTATGTTGGCGTCGTTTAATCACATCGGGACTGGACGGATGAGCCATCGCTGCGCGACAGCTCATAACAATGATTAAACGGCTCGCAGGCTCGCGCAACTTTTTCTTGTGAGGGGCGGGGTATTGGAGGGCGTGGCCGGCAAATAAAACTTTTTATATTGGGGCATGCTCAGCAAAAGTATGAAAAGTTACATTTAAAAAATAAAAAATAAAACTCTGATATCCTCAAATATATCCTCAATAATAGACGACATAGAAGACATACTTAAAAATAAAAAATCAAGTCATATGGAATTTTCAGACAGCGATATAAAACTCCTTAATGTCATAAGATTTTTGCTTGTAGAATATGAAGAAAATAAAGAAAATATTAGTTTTATTGCGCGCGACCAAAATTTAAGTTTTCATAGGGTGAAAGAAGTACTAACTAATTTGCGTGATGCTGGCATAATAACTATACTTCAGCTAAATTTGAGCAGAGCGGTTAACTTTAATATCGTGGATAAGATAAAATTCAGAGATTATTTATATGCGCATGTGCAAAGCGTTTGTAATAAATACCCAAAAAAAAGGATCAACTAATATTATTATTTGGATTAAGAGAAATTGGCAGAATCCATGGTTGGTGACTATTGTTGGCGGTTTGATTTTACTTTTTATTTGGGCCGTTATTGCACAACCTTGGGAAGAGTTTACTAACCCGCCAAGAATAGAAATAGACCAAATAACTTTTTCTCCAAATACATTTAACTGTGGCATTTATTCTGATATGCAGATTAATTATAAAATATTTCAAGTTGGCGGCAAAGATACAGGACGAGGACAACCCTATTATTTATTTGTAAATCAAACTAAAAATTCTTGTATGGGTAATTTTACGTTTTTTAATAAAACACCGATAGCCATGTGCAATTCTCCGCAATTTGATATTCATGGCGAGCTATTAGAAGGCTGTTCACCAAAATTTGATCCACTTACAAAAGAGCCGAGACGAATAAAATCGCGCTTGTCTACCGAAGTCCGCAATATGTTAGATACTTTTAAAAACGCAAATGTAAGTGATTGCAACATATCTGAAAATATCAAAATTTGCGCGGCTATAGATGAAAAACCATATTGTTCCGGAATTCAAGAAATAAACATAAATTATATTGCATGTAAGAGTTAATTACAACAAATTATCTTATGACTTCAATCTCCGCCTCTTCCTCAATCTTCTTCTGCGCCGGACTCAACCTTTTTTGAATAATCGGCAAATACTTAGCTTCTTTCTCAATTCCAATTGAATGCCTGCCGAGCGTTTTTGCTACGAATGATGTCGTACCAGAACCTAAAAATGGATCGAGCACAGTGTCGCCTTCGTCTGTGCAAGCCAGCAGGACTCTGCGCAGTAGCTCAACCGGCTTCTGTGTTGGGTGCTTGCCTGCCCACTTCTCGCTTTTTGGAGTTAACGCGATGCTCCAAACATTTCGCGTTTGCTTTCCTTTTGGATTTATTTCATCAGAAATTAAATTTTTTGTGTCTGCGTAGTTAAATTTCCATTTCTTGCCGTTTCCGTTTTTAGTTGCCCAGATTAAATGCTCTGTGCTTTCTGTAAACATTCTGCAGCTTATGTTTGGCTGTGCATTAGGTTTAAACCAAACAATACTATTGTTTATTTTTATATCGTTGAAGAAATTTTGCAAAATAAATCCAAGCTGGTAAATATTATGAAATGAACCACTAACCCAAAAACTTCCGCCATGTTTTAACACACGCAGGCACTCTGCAATCCACTGCAGATTAAAACTAAAAAATTCATCTTTGGAAAACATATCCCAATTTTCCTGCATTGTTACGTGCTTGCTGTATTTCCAACCGAGGCCTTGCTTCTTTGACATGTTGTATGGCGGATCAGCAAAAACTAAATCAACACTATCGCTCGGAATACTTTTTAATTTTTCCAAACAATCGCCGATAATTATTTTATGTTTAGTTTTGACCATTTCTCTCAGTCCACTCTTTGATTAAAGTATTTATCTTTGTTGAGATTTTTATATCTAACTTTTTGCAAAGATCTCTGAATTTGACTAACGATTCTTTATCAACAGTTATATTCAGCGGCACTTTTGGCATTCTCAACACTTATGCGCATAAATATACATAATGCATATATAAAGATTTAGTGTTTTGAGAGCATGGATCACGTATTGATGCACACAACCAAAGAAGGTGTAAAAATTTTGGTTTCAAAAGGGCAAAAGAAAGAATCNNAGAAATAAAGAACTAACTTTGAAACTTGTTGATTATTTAATAGCTATGATGAAGAAATTGAAGCCAGAAAATAAATTCCCGCCGTCATTGCAAGTTTATGATAAAAAAGAGCTGGCGCAATTTGAAGAGCTAAATAAATATGGGCAATACTCCGCAGAATTTATTTTAGTTACAACTGAATTAATCATGATTCAAGAAAAAACTAATTATCCAAAAGGAACTATGAACATAAAAGTATTTGAAAGCTTTAGAGATAAGCACGATGATATTTTTTCAGTTGTAAGCGCGGCCACGTTTCAAGGCAGATAACTCCCCCCACCCCCACTACTAATCGCCCATGAACGCAAGAAAAAGTACGCCAACAACGAATGTATAACCGTTTTCAAAGTCTGCGAGTTTCCTCGCCTGCTCGGATCGTTGCACTAACTCTTGGTTCGGCTGCTAACGCAGCCTCACGAACGTAACACCCGATTAAGCGGTTTCACTCACAGATTACAAATCATCCAGCGGGCTTCTCACTTTTTTCAGTTCCGCGGTTGAAACCTTTGTATAAATCTGCGTGGTTGAAAGATCTGAGTGGCCGAGTAATTCCTGAATCTTGCGGATGTCCACCCCTGCTTCCAAAAGATGAGTTGCAAACGAATGCCGTAACATGTGCGGATGCACATGCTTGGAGAGGCCAGCCTTCCCAGCTAAGTCGGCAAGAACTTTCTGCACCAATCTTTTTGACAGGTGGCCGTTTCTCCCCACAAATACAAATCCTTTTCGCTCCTTCAGAAATCTAGTTAGGTCTTTGGAAACTTTCTCGGACAAAATCATCAACCTGTCCTTTGCTCCTTTTCCGCGGCGCACCCAGCCGACCTTGTCTTTTATCTCTAAATCTTCGGTTTTCAGATTAATTAATTCTGACAATCGCAGTCCGGAAGAATACAATAATTCAATCATCAGTTTATGTTTGAAATTTTTTGCGGTGTTTAACAATAATTTTATTTCGTCTTTCGTCAAAACTATAGGAACTTTCTTCGCGCGCTTCGGGGTTTTTACATCAATAAATTTTCTGCCAAGAACTTCCTGAAAATAAAACACGAGCGCCGCCTTCGCCAGCGCAACTGAGGCCGGCTCGAGATTTTTCTCTGCAATCATATGCGCAAGAAAGGATTTTACATCATCGTTATTTACTGCGGCGGCGTCTTTCCTGATGAAATCAAAAAACTTCTGCACGTGAAAGCAGTAGCTCGTCACAGTGTTCTCTGAGAATCCGCGGAGCTTTAACTCGGTGGCCAGCTTGCTGAGCATACCTCAGGCATGCCGTGCTAAGTTAATATACTTTTTGCGCATGGCAGACCAAATGCTTTAAATATTAATAAATACAAATAAATTATGGCAATTGACAATAAATTAATAATAGTTGTTGGGTTTTTAGTAATGATAGTGTTGATTAGCGGCTGTTCCGCAGAGAAACAAGTGCAAACTGCACCGTCAGGAGATTCTAGCGTTAAAGTAGATGTTGATATAAGCGGTTTTGCATTTAATCCAGCTACATTAACCGTGCCAAAAGGCACAGCTGTTGTATGGGAAAACAGCGATTCTGTGAAACATACAATTGTTTCTGATGCGGGCACGGAAATTAATTCAGCTGCTCTTTCAAAAGGACAGACTTATTCACACACGTTTAACACAGCGGGAACATACAATTATTATTGCAGCCTGCATCCTGCGATGATTGGAAAGATAATTATTAATTAAGGCAAATGTTCTGGCAGATAAATTAATTAATAATCTTATTCTGCCTGCGGCACTGGCCTCGAGAAGTCCTCAACGTGCCCAAGGACTGCCTTCGCGCCTTTTAAAGTATAAAGCAAGTCCTGCCATGATTTTATTTTTAACAAACGCATAGCTATGTATCTTGGGTCCATAAAAATGCTGTAAATTTTATTGCACATCTGCTGTATTTCTTCCAGCGTCATGTCCGGGCTTTTGAAAACCGGCGCAGCCATATCATAGGCATCATAATCGTACGGATCAAATTCATCCCTAAACCATCTGTTTTTGACTGCATCCCTGTTTAATGGAGTGCCAGGGTATGGAATAACAGTAGTTGACTGT
Source organism: Nanobdellota archaeon (assembly GCA_013331935.1). Taxonomy (GTDB): domain Archaea; phylum Nanobdellota; class Nanobdellia; order UBA10117; family UBA10117; genus UBA10117; species UBA10117 sp10117u. The sequence continues at coordinate 25,982 of DUFN01000002.1, forward strand.
AATACGTCCGCATAGCCTTTTAGCATTACTCTCTTTGCTAATTCATAAGTTCTCATAGCATCTGCTTTTGTTTCCCATGGATAGCCGACCATAATTGTCAGATGCACCATCAGGCCAGCCTCCTTGGCAGCCCTGCAGCTAGGTTCAACTGCTTCTATCTTAGTTCCCTTGTCCAGCCTGTCAATTGTTTCCTGATTTCCAGATTCTAACCCGAATTTTAATAATCTAAACCCCGCCTCTTTCATTAGTTTGCATTCCTCTGCGTTTATGGCTCCAAATCTCATGTTGCAGGAATACATTACTTTTTTGTTATACCCAGACTCAATCATCAAATTGCAGAACTTTTTCAGCCAAGCCCCAACTGTTATGGTGCCGCAGTCATCAAAAATTTCCTTTACTCCGATTTCATCAACAAGATATTTTACTTCTTCCATTACATTTTCCGGTGACCTTGCCCTGAATGTTCCCAGAGGATACAATGTGTGGTCCCAAACGCAGAAGGTGCATTTGCCCCACCAGCAGTCCCGCCCAGACATGATGTATGCCAAAGGCCTGCCAGCCAGATTAAATTCTTTTTGATATCGTTCATTATGTGTAAACTTTCTGTCAATTATCGGAGCATCATCAAGTTTCTTTTTTAATTCGTATCTTCCGTTTTCTACAATTTTTCCGTCTTTTCTGTACCAAATTCCTTTTGGTATTTCTTTTTTATTTTCCAGGGCGTCCGCCAGATCCACAGAAGCAAAATCATGATAGCCGCCGCAGATTAAGAAATCTATTGGCGAATTTTGCATCGACTCTAAAGGCAGGGCAGTTGGATGGTCTCCGCACAAAACTAATTTTAGATGCGGATATTTTTCCTTTAAAACTTTTGCAATTTCCCAGTGCTTCTTTATCGTAGGTGTTTTGGTGTCAAAAATAAACATATCTGGTTTTTCCTCATCTAAAAACTCGAAGAACTGTTCTGTGTTTAACCCTTCTGCAATGCAGTCCTTCCAGTAAGTTTTGTATCCTAAGTTTTTAAGCCACGTGGCAGCAGTCCCCATTGCAACTGGAAACAAGAAAGTAGGATTGTTGAAATACTGGAATTGCCTATTTTGGCTTAGCAATGGAACTCCCTTTGCAGATATAGTTGGGGGATATCCAACAACAATCTTAAGCTTCTTATTTTCTGCCATAAAACTAACTATTTTGCGTAAATTTGTGCTTATATAAACTTTTCTAAATTAACTTAACAGACGCAGGAATGGCGCCATGTGTGTTGTTATTGCCTAACATCTCAGAAAAACTATTCCCCCACTTCCAAAGCATACTGCTTCTCTTTCTTTCTGAGTTTTCTCGCCACAACCCTGTATTTCTCAAAGCGGTAGTATGCAATAACTATTTGTGAAAAGCCGATTGTGAGAAGCAGGCTTCCAAGAAAAATATACGGGCTTCCAAAGAAAAACTTCAGTACAATCAGGCCGACGCCAATGAAGGACAGGCCAGTCGTCATGTATTGCTGCATAGTCCTTTCCCGCGATAAAATGGTCTGTTCCTCAAGAAGAAGCATGTGTTTTTTTGATGAAGCCATAAAATAATAACTTCATGTTCGTATAAAAAGGATTTTTAGCACTGGAGATAAATAACTATATTATAATTAGCTAACTATGCAAATTTATTCACATAAGTATTGATCTCATCCTGCGAGATGGCGCAGCCTGCAAATTTCAAAGCCCATAAAACGCCTTCCAGCGCGTCCTTGCTGTTGATGCCAAGCAGGCCAGCCTTCCATGCAGCAAAGGCCAGCTCTGCAGAGCGTATTACTTGCATGCCCTTGCAGAAGTCTGAAACAAAAGCCATATTATCTTTGTTTATTTTTACGTTAGTGTGAAGTTTTGACTGTAACATGTCACGTAGCATTTCAGGATTTTCAATGACGAGCCGAGTTGTTCTTTCATCAATTGCCAGCGCATCTGCATTCGCAACTTTCCCAAGAACAAGAACAGAAATTTCGCCGGGATGAACTATTTTCAGGGGCTTGCCTTCTGCAAAAAACGAGCTGTTTATGGAATTCATCAGCGTGTTAATTTTCTGGGCATGCCCTTTCTCTTCGTAAAGTTTCAAAACATTCTGTCCGATTAGATTATTCAGCCTGATTCCTTCATACTTGAAACGCATTGTTTCCATTGATTTTCCGATTGTTTCGGCCTTGACAGTATTTGTTATTGCAAAATCAGAGCCGTAAATCTTCTGGAGCTGAGGAAGGTAAGTAAGTCCGCATGTAGTTGCAAGGCTTATCAATGTTGATGAGTCAAATAGTATTGCCATTTTTTATTTTAATTTGAATAATTTCCTCACAAGATTTATTTTTTTTTCATCATCAACTATTGGCTCAACAAATTTTTCATGCGTGGTTGTCTCACCAGTCATCGGCATCAGTTCCCACTTTGTTACGCCAGTTGCTTCTGCCGCCTGCCCGAGAGACAAGCCATGTTCGTAAAGCTTTGAGCTTTTTTTAATTTTCGAAAAGTTCAACACATCTTCAATATAAAATCTGATTCTTTTGCTGAAGCCTTCTATGTCTCTGAAAAGCATCTGCAATGTATTCGAATATTTTTCTAAGTCATTCCTCTTTAGCGCAAAAATCGCATCGTCCATGTGCGAGAGGACTGCTTTAGTAAACTCTTTTATTTTCTTATGCTTTTTGTATTTCTCAGTTTCGAAAATTTTGGCAAGTGCATAAATTGCAACAGCGACATTTGTTATTTCCTTATCATTATATATTGACATTGAGTGAACTATGTGGTCAGACAGGCCATGCAGATTTTCTATCTGCCCGCCTTTCACAGCAGCGTAAGCCCCTTCGAGAGCATTCAAAACATCTTTTTTAGCATTTAATTCCATGTCAGTGCCAGCATAGTTTATTTATTTGGCTTAATAAATATTACTTCATACCTAACTATCTAATTAGGCATTCTTCATACATGTCTGGATGGTGCCCCATATGCTCGCGCCATTGTGCATCAGTGTAGCCTGGTGGAGTTGCACATTTATCATTAGGATTCTGTGCTTTAATTGCGGCTTGGTATTTTTCAGAACTGAAACTAGTTTCAGCAGAGTAAACTTCGTATGCAACAAATCCCAAAAATATCGCAACAAACACTACAATGGCGATTGTTATTTGTTTATCTGTGTTTTTTCCATCCTGCAAAACGTGATGTGTATGTTTCGCCCGCTCTGCAAAATACAATGCTATTGCCGAAATAACAACCGCAAGCCCTGCCACCATGAAAACTGCAAAGTAGCCTTTCGCGAAGGGAAAGCCAGCCAGAAGCAGGCCGGCATTTGCCAAAAGCATGTGTTTTGAGATGCATTTGCCCATCCGGAAATAAAGCACAGTTGCGATAATTAGCATAGTTATGCCTATTGCCCAGAAGTATAATTGATACCGCGTCAGGAAGAACAATGGCATGCCCGTGATAAATACCCCGAAAAACGCAAGCATGGCAATTGCGGCAGTGCATACTGAGTGGCAGATATTGTAAGAGCTGATTATACTCATCCCGCCTGTTGCAGCATTCGCCACGCCGATTGCACTTTCTTTATTCATCCGAACCGCAAGGGGGCTCCGCCCCCTTTCAGTTTGAGGTTCTTCCTGATTTCCCCCGAGCGCAGTCCTCGACTGCGCATACATTTTTATCATAATAATAACCTAAACCATTTATTTTTTTCAACTATTTTTGTTTTTGCAAGATATTTATCAATGCCAATAAATTTTCCAGCCTCAAAAACAATTAGTGCGAATAAAACCGCGGCGTAAACTATGTGCTCTTCAATTAAGTTATGTTTGGGTGGAAACCGCGCAAGGTAAAACAAAAGCATCATCACAATTCCAAGAGATGAGGCTGTTTTTACGAGCAGGCCAAGCAGAAGGCACAGGCCAATCAGGAAAAGCCCCCACGCAACAAGCAGGCTGACTGCGGGATTGCCGGCCATGCCTGCGTAAAAGCTTTGAAATGGCCCATAAGCAACCTTTGTCAGGAAAGAATCTGCGCTGAACTTTGGGTTTGTTATGTCTTGCCAGCCAGGAATAATAAATATAATTCCGATTAAGATTCTTAAAATAAAAATTGGAATTTTATTTATCCGCAGCATTCTTTTATCTTCTCCCACAATTTTTGTAACCAACTTTTTATTTTTAGCCAATCCATTTTAGCAAATAATAAACTACCGTTGTTCCGGCAATTATTACAATTATCTTGAAACCTTTAAGTTTTTCGTTTTTTTCCATTACATGCGTTGCGCCTGCAATGCTCTGGCCCATTAGGATTGCCAGCAGTAGTTGTGTTTTCACAACAGAAAAAATATTCAGTAATAATAGAATAATCCATGTACTGACAACTGCCGCGCAGACTGCACAGATATTTTTATCAAATCTCTTATCGATAATTGGTTTTATGGCCAGCCACGCAAAAAATAACCCTGCAATTGCCGCGAGTACGTAAATTATTACATCCATTTTATCACGCCCCACAAAAATGCGGATAATGCTGCGCAGGCAATCACGACGAAAGAAACACCTTGGAATGGCCAAAGAGATTTGTTATTGCGGTTTTCTTTTATTGCATCGCTCAGCCACAATGCAAACCAAATGCCAAGCGTTCCGAAAAGAATTCCTGTCAGAAGTTTGTCAATACCAAACACGCCAAGGCCAAGCATTGCGTGATGCTCTGGCATGCTCTTGACCATGTCTACGTTTGTTATGAGGCCTGCCGCGTAAAACGGAATTACTGTGAGAAAGAATGAAGCCACGATAAATGCGGCGTCCTGAAATTTGAAATTAATTTTTTTCTTGGCAAGCTTGCTGAACCACAATGCTGTTGATGCAACCATTGCGCCCATGAAAAGCCCAGAGATGCTATCATCAACACCGAACACACGCGCAAGCGCAACACCGCCGATTGCTGCGCCTGTGCAGAGTGGGCAGTGCGCGCGTACAGAACTGATTAGAGTTAAAAATAAAGGAAAGAGAAAAAACTTTTTCATTTTAACAGCCAAATTCCTCCGTAACTGTGCAGCCAGAATTATTATTATCTGTTGCTGACATCGGCACAGATTCAATATAATCTTCGGCTTTTGTTAAGTTCCATTCGTGCTCGTGGTTCCATAAAGTCCAAGAATAACGCCATTCATTCCAACCTATGCCTAAATGCTGCACATAAATACCATTTTCCGCAAGCATTAGGCCGATTTTTCTGCCAGTCATGCATGGCACACTGTAGCAGTAAACAATTATTTCTTTGCCCGGATTTTTTTCTTTCAACTTTGCAAAAGAATTTACTATCCGTTCTTCATCTTTGTAAGCAGACGTATCCGGATCTTTGTACGCAGGTATGTTTATTGCGCCTTTGATATGTCCATTGGCATATTCCTGTGTGCTTCTTAAATCCACTAAAATGAAGCTGTCGTCGTTGCTATCTATTGCCTTGCGGACGCTGTGCGGGCTCACGTGGACAGCATTTTCAATCTCGTAAAATTCTTTAATTAATTTTTCTTTTGAAAATTGTTTGTCTATTACATAAAATGTAGCGCTTCCAATTGCGCTGCTTAAAATTGCAACAATAAAAAATAAAAAAATCTGTTTCATTTGCTAGCAGCCGCCAACCATTGCTGACTGCGCTGGCGCTTGCGGTGCCTGCTGTTGTGCAGGTGCCTGCGCTTGTGTTTGGTATGCGCTTCCCGCGCTTATTGTTGCGCCGCCGAGCTGTGCCTTTATGTTGGCCAGCTCAATTGTTTGTATGCCTGCAAAGATAATCAGGCCTATTATTACAATTGTCAATACAATATTTTTTTCCATTTTAATTCCTTAACAACCTCCTACCATAGAACCGCCTTGTGTTCCTTTTTCAATTCCTCTGTATTTGTTTGACGCAAGGTTTATGTAATTCATTTCAATTCCCTGCGAGCGCATAATATCCGCCTTTTGCTGCATGATTCCGGGGAAGAACAGCGTTTTCCACTTTCCGAGTTCCTCAAGGACTGCATCGTTGCTCATTTCCGGATGTTTTGTCAGAAGATATTTTGCTAATCCGCGCATCGCAAAGCTGTGTGCGCATCCGCAGGCAGGCTTGCCATCATCAAATATAATTGACTTTGCACCGCAGCAGTATTCGCATGAAATTTGCGAGACGATTTTTACATATCTGCTTAGTTTTTCGCCAGATAGTTGCAGTGACCTGTCAAAGTTTCCCATCACAGTAATTGTTGCGTCCGCCTTTTTCGGATCGTTTGGCGAAATATCATCATACCTTATTTTTAGTTCGCTTCCGTAGACTGCGGGCGTGCCAGTAGGAATCACACTTGCGCCGGTTGCAATTGTTTGGGTTGCAGTGTTTTCTGTGCCAGACGTAATGAGCGCTTTTGAAATGCCTGATATCTGGTACTGGTTAAACAGCAATACAATTGCGGCTAATACGAGCAGGCCAATAAGCAGGCTGGACGGCTTCTCGTGGCTTTTCTTGCCTTCGGCTTTAGTTTCTTTATGTTCTCCGTGTTCTTCGCAACAATCTGTCATTTTTATCACATAAATCTAAGAAAGAAACAGCATATATATCTGCTGGTGAAACTAGTTTCACATCCCTGTGAAACCTCAAAAAGAAAACTGCGGGCTCTATGAACTCGCTAAACTGAAACTAGTTTCATTTCAGCACAATAATATTAGTCATGCCTCTTCTGCGCCTTTCAAGAACATTCATCATCTCCAGCTTGTCTAATATGCGCGTAATCTTGACCTTGCTGAAACTAGTTTCATTTACCAAGTCAGACTGGTATGCCGAGCCGCCCTTACCTTTTAGTATACCGTAGATTTTCTTTTCATCTTCGTCAAGTTTTGTTAAATCAATCTGTTTGAATTCTTTTTTCTCTTCCATAATTAAAGGCGGTTTCTCTGCAGGCATGAAGCTAAGGTAAATCCCTGCACCAAGCATCAGGAAGCCGATCCCGAAAGCAAGGACAAGCATCCAAGATGTACTATTGCTGTGTACGGGGCACAGATTCATGTCCATTCCGCTCTTGCTATAACTGTCGCACAGGGCCGCAGACTGCGTGTCAAAATCTGCCTTTACGAAAACAAGTATGACTAATAGAAAGATGGCAATGCCAGCTAGCACATAGCCGAGGGTTTTATGAGTGATTTCCATATTTTTAGCTGGAGAAGTAATTTTATAAATGTAATTGATTTTTTGTAAGCATAGCTATTCATTCGACACCCGATATGAACTCTTATAAATCCACCAGCGGACTTTGATTTATGTATTTCCCTTTTGAAAAAATACGCCCGATACAGCAGGAGCTGATAAATGACGTGACGCATGCTATTGATACAAAAAGGCATCTTATCGCCCACGCTCCGACAGGGCTAGGAAAGACCGCAGCGACTCTTGGGCCAGCTCTTACCGTAGCGCTGGAAAAAGGTTATTCTGTTTTCTTCCTTACGCCGAAACATTCCCAGCACCAGATTGCAATCGAAACTCTACAGAAAATAAAACAAAAACACGGTATTGATGTAAAGGCAACGGATTTAATTGGAAAAAAATGGATGTGCAGCCATGGCGGAGTCGAGCGGCTCAGCTCGAAAGAGTTTAACGAATTCTGCAAAAGCCTGAGGGAAGGAGAAAAATGCACATTTTACAACGCGGTTTTCGGAACAAAAAATCAACTGCAGGGAAGTGCAATGGATATGCTCATGGGGCTGAAAAAAAAGAGCCCAATCCACGCAGAAGAGCTTTTCGAAATGTGCAAAGAAGATTTCTGCAGTTATGAGCTGGCCAGCCTTCTCGGAAAGGATTCGCAGGTAATTATTGCAGACTATTATCATATTTTTCAGCCGTCAGTCCGCCAGTTTTTCCTCGGCAGGCTGAAAAAGGAATTGAAAAATTCAATTCTGATAATTGATGAGGGGCATAACCTTCCATCACGCGTAAGAGATATATTGTCTGCAAAATTAAATAATTTCATAATAAACCGCGCAGCAAAAGAAGCAAAGGCATTTCACTTTGATGACTTGTCGGAAGCTCTTGAAAATCTGAACAATACATTTTACAACCTGAAAAAAAGTGCGCTGAAAAATAGCAAAGAAGCATTCATATCAAAAAAAGATTTCATTGATGAATTGCAGACCACAACCCAGTGGGCGTACGAGGACCTGTATTCTGATTTGGAATCTGCATCTGCTGAAATCCGCAAAAGTGCGAAAAAATCTTTTGTCGGCTCTGTTTCGGAATTTTTGGAAATGTGGACTGGCGATGATGCGGGATATTCCCGCATACTGCGAACAAAACTGGGGCACTCTGAGAGGCAAATGATTGAATTGTCTTATAACTGCCTCTCGCCAGCCATCTCAGCAGGCGAGGTAATAAACGAATCAGTTTCAACTATTCTGATGTCCGGAACGCTTGTCCCTGGCGAAATGTATCGGGATCTGCTTGGCTTCCCAGAAAATAGGACGGACTTGAAGACCTATGCCAGCCCTTTCCCGCCAGAAAACAGGCTCGTACTTATAGACACAAATACGACAACAAAATTCACTTCAAGGACTGCTGATGAATTCCAGAAAATCGCAAGGGACTGCATTGATATTGTTAAGTCAGTTCCGAATAACTGCGCAATATTTTTCCCAAGTTATTATATTTTGCAGGCAATCCTGCCATTCATGGAGGGAAAAACCGCAAAAGAAGTTTTCATAGATAGTTCTGAATTAAAAAAATCCCAGAGGGCAGAGCTTCTGAACCAATTTAAGCTGGCTGCGAGCAATGGGAATGGGGGATTGCTCCTTGCTGTCCAGGGCGGCTCCATGTCTGAAGGCATTGACCTTCCGGGCGATTTCCTGAAATGCGCGATTGTAGTTGGTGTGCCTCTTGCAAATCCTGATTTAGCTACAAAAAGCCTGATTGAGTTTTACGATTACAAGTACAACAAAGGATGGGATTATGGTTATACTCATCCAGCAATGACGCGTGCGATTCAGGCAGCTGGCCGGTGCATTCGCAGGCCTGAAGATAAAGGGGCAGTTGTTTTTCTCGACAAAAGGTTTGCATGGGGTAGTTATTTGAAATGCCTGCCTCCAGAGTGGAAGCCTATTGCTACTAAATTGACTGCAGATAAAATTAAGAGGTTTTTTAATTCGCAATAAGGGAATTGAGTGAAACGAGATTCCCTAGCTTCTTTCTTTTAGGTGCCCAGGAGCCTTTTCTTTCCGCAGAAGAAAGAAAAAGATGCTGGAGTAGAAGCCGATTGCTACTAAATTGACTGCTGATAAGATTAAAAGATTTTTTGAAAAATAAGTTATTTTTTCTGCTTTAACAGCAGGCTAATTAAATCTGCCTGATTAATTCCAAGTCTCTGGTTTATTTTAAGACCAAGGTGTCTGGCATCAATAATTTCTTCAGCAGCACCAACTTCCTGCACCAACAAACATCCATCACCGGTTCTGGCAATTGGAAAGCCGTCTTTTATTCCAACTATCTGGCCAGGTACGCCAAAATATTTATTAGCAGGCGCAAATGGCGTGGCTTTCCAGATTTTCAATTCCGCTAAAGTATCGCTAATATATGTAAACGCGCCAGGATAGTACGGGTGTGTTAATGCCCGCACCATTGCATAAATATTTGCAGTTGATTGTGTCCAATCTATGAATCCATCCGAAGGAATTCTTTTTCGCGTCCATGTTGCCATATTCTCATCTTGTGGCGTTCCGCGCAAATTCCCAGAAAGAATGCGCGGAATTAACCCTGTAATAATTTGTCGACCTAATGGCATATAGTGTTTTTGATAAACTGTAGTTGATGTATCGTCTGGCAAAATTGAAAATTCTTTTTGTGCATAAATCTGGCCAGCGTCTGCTTTTTCTACTAATTTAAAGCAAGTTACAGCGCTTGCTGTTAGACCGCGCAATATTGCCCAAGGTATTGGTGCCTGACCGCGGTTTTCAGGCAGTTTTGAAGGGTGCATGCCGATTTTGTATTTTGGTATTTTAAGAATTTCTTTTCCAAGAAGGACAGGCCAGCCGATGCAAAACAAAACATCCGGGGAAATCGAGCGAATTTTTTCCACATAGCCACGATCGTTTATTTTTTCTGGGCTAATTTTAATTAGTTCGACACCTGATTTTTCAGCTAAAGCGTCAAATTGGCCCAAGTCTGTTATCTGCGCGGTTCTGGCAGTTTGCTCATCAGCTGTAAAGACTGCTTTAACTTGTATGCTGTCTTGAAGAAGCAGCTCTTCCAAGCAAGCTGCGCTAATGTTAGCGCAACCGATAAATACCGCGCTAATGTTTTGCATTTAAGTTACCGTCCGTGTGTTTTTAAATCTGCTACGCGTTTTATCAACGGAAAGCCAACGGCGCGCCTTGCGTTGAACGCTTCTGCAAGCGGTGCGTCATACCGGCTATCGCGCATCGCCTGCCTGCCAAAATAAAATGCATTTGTCAGCATTTCAGCTAGGTTGAAATATGAGCGCCGGCCATCTGGTGCTGGCCTGCTAACATAATAAGCATCCTGATGCTGCTGCAGGGCAAACATTTTTCTGGCAAAGTGCTTCGTACTAATCGGCACTAATTGATTTGGCAAAAATTGGCTCATGCCTTCTGGCCCGACATATTCCCACGAATTTACCGGCCGCCGGTATGCATCGCGCACCGCACTGCTGACAGCTACATGGTCTGCAGTATTGTCTGCTAGACCTGGCGCCAAAACTAAATCTGGCTCGAATTCCGTTAAATGAGCATATACTGCTTTTTGCATATTTAGTGCACACCCATCTAATAGGCGCGTATCCGGAGAAACCCTGTGCTTTTCATACAATTCTTCTAGTGCGCTGTCAGATTTGCTATCCAGCCCGCCAACCAAGTTCAATAATTCTTTTGCGGGCGTTATGCCAACATAAGGCGAATGCCCTAATATCGTGCCTTCTGTTATTGTTGCCTGAATTCTCTTTCGCGCAAGTTCAATATCATCGCACAAAGACATAGTAACACAGCGAATCTCGCATCCAAGTTCTTTCATCAAGCTTAGAGTACCGCCAGCGGCCAGCGCAATATCATCAGGGTGTGATTCTATTGCTAATATTCTATAATCCAACTGTCTTGTTTCAACAAGCGCATTTACATTTGGGTTGTTGTACCCCATGGACTGCAGAACAGAACGCACATATAATTCCCACTGGGATATATTTTCGAATCTGACGGAACTATTTTTTGCAATTTTCAGCGCATCTTCAACAAATCTCATCTCACACCTCAAAAGTAAATTATTACTTTCAGAAAATCTTTTAAGGCTTTCTGAAGTGGCATCACAATATTTATTTCTTGCTTAAAATATTCTTTAATTCTAATTCAACGCGCGGTATGTCTTCGAGTCTGCCCAAATCAACCCAATAGTCTTTTATATTTTTTATTTTCACTTTTCCCTGCACAGCTAAAAGATTTATAGCGTCCGTTAAGTAATATTCGCCAGTATTAGATTTTTTAATCTGTTTTAGCGCAGAAAAAATCTCTGAGTTTAACTTATATAAGCCAACATTTATGAAATTTGACGGCGGATTTTCTGGTTTTTCAAGAATTTGTTTCAGGTTTTCGCCAGAAGCTTCTAAAACGCCATAGTTGCTTGGGTCAGCAACATTAAATCCAGCAACAACTGTGCCATGTGCACTTGCCGCGGCGCTTATGTCATCTTTTGAGTAAAGATTATCGCCACTGACGAGCAAGAAATCTTCGCCGCATACAAACTTTTCTGCCTGCGCGAGCGCGTGCCCCGTGCCAAGCTGTTCTTCCTGCGCAATTAGCGTTGCATTAATTTTGTTTTCTTTTATAAATTCTGCAACTTTTTCTTTTAGATGGCCAACTATTATCCCGAATTCAGAAAAGCCAGCCGCCTGTAAATTACCCAGCACGTAGCTAAGAAATGGCTTGCCATTTAACGAAATCAAAACTTTTGGAATTGTTTTTGTCAATGGTAGGCAACGAGTGCCTTTGCCTGCGGCGAGAATTATTGCTTTCATTCTATTCTAGTAACGTTCCCAAGTTTCTGTATTTTTCTGCCAGCACGGAATCTGCAAAATCTCCATTAGGCAGACGTCTCCGAAGTGTGTTTTCGGGAATGAATCCGCCTACGTGGAATCCCTCATCTAGCCATACATTTGGCCCAATCAAAGTGCCTGGCGCAGTTGTTGTTTTGCAGCCAGTTTTTGAATAATCTCCAATTACGCATCCAAATTTTATCAAGCCAGTATCGATTCCGCCAACCGATATTTTTTTATGCGTGTGTTTCAAATTTCCGCTATCAAATGAAGTTGCAATATTAACTTTGTAGCCCAGTATTGAATCACCAATGTATCCGTGATGATGGCTCATAACGCCATCATGCAGAATTGAACCTTTGACTGCAGTTCCGCGCAGTTCGACATTATTTCCAATTAGCGTACCTTTTCTAATGTATGCGTAGGGCCCAATCTCGCAGTTTTTGCCAATATAAATCGGTGCTTTATCAGTGGCTTCTATATATGTAAATGGCTTGATAACTGTGTCTTTGCCTATGTGCACGGGCCCAATTATGTGCGCAAGACTGTTTATCTGCGCAGAATCCGCTACTTGCCTGCCAGTAACTTTTTGCCTTAGAAGGTCATCTTTTTTTGCCAAGGCCTGCCAGATATGTTCAACTTCGAAAATTTCTGGAAAATCAAGGCTGTCTGCCTGCCTGAAAAAATATTTTGGGTCTGTTCTAGTAGTAATCAAATCTAACACCTATTTCAGATAAATTTCGTTAAGCTTTTAACACTTCTGATGAAATGGCTCTTAGTTAGGCTTTTAAATAAATTACCAAGGCTACTCGTATGAAACGTAGCGAACACATAGCATTTCCAATCGGCAGTCAGGATTCGCTCCAAGACCTTGTTGATGTAGTTGAAGGAGACTTCTGGCCAGAAATTCCAAAGGTCATTTATTTAGTGGCAGGTGCAGAAAATGAAGAAAGTGCAAAGGTATTGATGCGCCAATACTTTGCCAAAGAAACTGGAAAAGTAAAGGGTATTTATTGGGCGCTGGTTGGCGGTGTGGCTTTCCTCGGCGCAGTGGCAGGCAACATGGCAGGCACATGGACTGATTTGAATTTAGACACTAATTATGCGAATGCGGGCTTTGCGATTTTCGGCGGGCTTGGCACGATGATGTATGCGCTCCTTAATCTGCCAAAGCGCGTAGATATCATTCTTAGGCTAGCGCAGGAATTTAACGAAGGCAGAGCCATTGCCGAGCCTGCCAAAGATTAGCCTTTAAAACCCACTATTCAGAATTGGCACATGGAAAAAATACCGACAAACTGGTGCAGGTACACAGTTTTGCCGATGGTAATTTACAAAGATGGCGAGCCGTATGCGATCTGCCACAAATATGATCCGCACAATCATATAACGCCAAAAGATTTGGAATTTCCATTATATAACTTGTTAAGCGCAGTCATAAAAACTGAAAAAAACCGGATGAGCGCCATAAGGCGCCGAGGCGGGCTGGTAGCCTTAGTGTCTACCGCGCCAATGCGCCGCAAATTGGTCGCAGTTCAGAGCGCCAGAAGAACAATAGAAGCGCTAATAGCAGGCATAGGGTCTCAAAATAGCGAATTAACTGGCCAATAGCGCCGCAGCGTTATGTTTTTAAGATGAATGCTGTTTATTCATACATGCTTAGCATCACAAAGCCTTACGTATTGGGGGGAAGTGCTGTGCCACATAAGGTTGGCCTGCTGCGTGGAATGGGTGGCGAGCTGGTTTATGCGTATTATTTTGGCATTTATCCTGACGGAAGCAGAATTACAGAACACTTCGACAATAGAAAAGTTTCGAGGCACTTTGTTGTTGTGCCGGGAATAGTTATGAAACGCACTGGCCTTGAGGACAGAGTGCTTATGTGCGCCCCTGTGCCGTTGAATCAGCGGAGTGAGGCGACCACTGCAATAGCAGAGGATTTAAAGCTGCTATCCAGAGATATCGGGTTTACGTTCTGGTAGTTTATTGAATAACTTTTTAAATTTAATTAAAAATTACGGTCTATGGATCTTGAAACAATCGCAAATACGGCAATTGGAAGTTTAAATATAGTTCTCAGTACAAAATTAATGGAATATTTAATGGTTGGCGCAGTATATCATTTGCCAACTATTGCAGCGCCGGCAATTATGTATGATATCGTTAAGCAGACATCTGCAAAATATCACACAAAAGTAAATCCGCTTACGACTGCGATTAAAGCGATGGGCGTGGCAATAATACCTACTGGTTTTCTAGTCGGCCTTGTCACGCATGACAATCAGTTCGGCTTCAACAACATTGCAGCATACCTGTTCGGCTCAGCATTGGTGGCTTATTGGCACTACTCACGGCCCGTTGCAGCACCGCAGAAGCCGGCATCTATTAAATAACTTTTTAAACTTCTCTTTCTGATTTATTAGCAATGAAAACATTTCCTTCAACAAAGCAAGAGCGAAAACGTTATATATTGATAAAAATTGAAGGTTTTGAAGCTGAGAAAGAAATCGTACAGAAGCTTGTCATCCAGGCAGGCTTGCAATTTCTCGGCGAGTTAGGAATGGCTCGCGCAGGATTACAGGTAGTGGAAGACACTTGGGAACCAAAGAACAACACAGTCATAGTCCGTGTCGGCCACAAGTTTGTTGACGATGCAAAGGCCGCGTTTGCGCTGGTAAAAGAGTTTGAGGGCAAGAAAATTCAAATGCATTCGTTAAAAGTTTCGGGGGAGATAAATAAGTTAAAATGAACGCGGAGCAACACACAACGAAAGATGAGTGCTGGGTAATACAAGCAAATAAACATTTCCCAAACATACCGGGGGCAGTTTCTATTACTAGCCAAGCCTCCGCGGGCGGTTGTGTTGTGGCGCGGCATTACTTAGTTTATGAAAAATATAATTACTTACTTGTCGCTGATGGTATCTCAAACGTACTACGCGCTTCCGCATTAGCGCTCGATGAGGAACAACTCTTAATTGGTAGTCCTAATAGATTTCCGACGCGCGGTGCTGCTTTGGAGTTTATTATCGCCAATGCAATAACTGTAAAAGAGCTGGAAGGCTGTTTGTTTAATGCTTCAGATGAGGTAAATAAATTAAAATGATTGGAGTAACAATCGCGAAAAAAGAATATGTTGTTGCAGGGCTGGAACAGCCTGCCGACGGAATTGCCTTCGTCGTAACGCCGCAAAGCAGGTATTACTCAATTGTTCCGCTAAGCGGATGGGAACATTTTATAATTTCGATTTTAGAACAAAAAGTTATGGTAACAATGAAAAAAATATTTCCAACACTTGAAGAAGCTGTGGCATTTGTAAAAGCCGGCGGCGAGGATAGCAAGGCATACCAAGACGAGAGCATGAGGCTGCTTCACGAATGGAAAGAACTGGCAAGAACCACGCCGCCAATAGTTTTTAGTGGAGGCACATACACTAAAGTTTAAAAGAGGGCGAAATTAAAATAAACGTGAATAAAATGCAATTTCCAAAAATAATAGTGCACAAGGAAGACATTCCATATGTAATATTATTCATAATAGGAATGGCATTAGCAATAATAATAGCACTCAAATAAAATGGCAAACAAAATAGAAGAAGGAATACACATAATAACGATTTTGAAATGGATCGCGGCTGCGTCTGTAATTGCAACTTTAGCGTGGGTGGCTTTCAGCCATTCACCAACACAAGAGCAAATCTTTGCGCTAGTAATGAATGGTATATTTTTCTTTTTGGCAATGGAAAATCGTACTGTGACATTAAACATAACCGAAAAACTAGGAAAAGTTGATAAATTAGATAAGTTAGAAAAATTGGATTCAATGCAGCAAACTTTAAATGAAATCCGCGACATATTAAAGGAGAGGTTGAAGTAAAATGGATGACACAGATGAATCATTGTCAACACATCCGGACTCGGCATTCGCAAGAGATACAATTGGGCCGAACTTGGCAGAAATACTCAGGCCAGTAGTTGGGCGATCGCTCCGCGCGATCGTTCATGAGATAGGGCCATATGCATCAGAATTTTCTGCGCAGAACTATGCGAATCCAGATGCAGCGTATGCTATTGTTGGCGCAGTAATTTGTCTAAATTCAGCAAAAAAGCGCGCAACAGTCGAAGATTTACTGCGAGTGCGTAAGGGCGCGTTTGCAACATTAATCGGACAAATTAGCGAAAAAGACATTCGACTAACTGTAGAACAATTAATCGCCAGACAGATGTTATATTTAAATCAAGGCGAACTATTAGTTGATTTAACAGGGAAGCAAAGGGAAATAAAATAAAATGGGCGATCCAACAAAATTAGTATTGGGAGAATTGATTAATGACGTGCTTAGCGAGGGGCGCATACTAAAAGAGCTTGCAGGCCAAGATTTAACAGGTCATCTTTTGGAAGCAACTGTATTTTTCGTAGGCGAACCAGTGCCAAGATTTAAAGCGTCAGGAATAATAGAACATATAGGCATTGATACTCGCAGAGAAAATGGGGCTGTAGTGCCAGTGCAGGCGCTAATATCATTCAGAGGCCAAGCAGCTGGTGCTGAAAAAGCAACGCTACTCCAGCTGGGAATCGGAACAGTTGGCGCAGAAGATTATTTAAGTGGCCACAGAGTAGAAATTAACATATATAAAAATCAAGGTGAATAAAATGCAAGTACTACCAAATCAAGCAATGGGTTACGACCGCGCTATAACTGTATTCAGCCCGGATGGGCGGATTTTGCAGATAGAATATGCAAAAAAAGCTGTCTCGGCAGGGGCAATGACTTTGGGAATTGTCTATAAGGACGGCGTTCTTCTCGCTGCAGACAGAAGAATAGTTGAAAAACTGCTCGTGGCAGAATCCGTAAAAAAAGTGGCGCAGATAGACGACCACATAATTTCAACCTTCGCAGGCTACACCTCTGACGCAAGGGTTCTTGTGAGAAAAATGAGGGTTTTCGCCCAACAGCACAGGCTTACTTACGGCGAAGAAACAGACGGCGAAGGTGTGGTAAGGTACGTATCTGACATGGCGCAGACATATACACAGTACTCTGGCATCAGGCCTTTCGGAATCTCCTTTCTGCTGGCTAGCATTGACAAAAAAGGCGTAAACTTATTCATGACAGAGCCTTCCGGAATTTACTCGCAATATTATGCAAAAGCAATCGGGCTTGGCTCAACAGAGGCAAACAAGGCACTCGAAAAGAAATATAGGGAAAATATGAAGTTCGAAGAAGCGAAAAAGCTCGCCCGTGAGGTTTTTAAAGAGATTTTGAATGAAGAATTCTCAATCGACAGGCTTGAAGCAATGGCTGTCACAAAAGACGGAGTTCAAAAAGTCGATTTGAAGGAATAGTAAAAATGCCAGGCATGATGATTCCAGACAGAGCAAAAGAAACTCGGGCTAGCTTTAACCTTGCCAAGCTCAAAAAATTCGGTATAAATTTTGAAATAGTTTTGAAAAGTCCGGAACTTGCGCTCGAATTTAGGCATGGAAAAGCAATTGACACGCGCGACATACTCGATACTCCAAAAGTTTTTGAAGATGTTCAGAAGGCAGTCATCCATGGCTCTGGCAAACTCAGAGAACTTCTGAAAGGAAAAGTTGATGAAAAGAAATTAGCAGCTATGTCTGACCACGATCTCGTGCACGAATCTGCGAAAGTAATCCTGAAGGACGGCGAAATCGCGCTCACTCAGGAAATGAGGAAGAAATTCTTTGATGCAAAAAGAAAAAAGATAATTGAATTCATACACGCAAACGCATGCGATCCGAAGACAGGCCTGCCTCACCCAGTCCAGCGAATTGAACTCGCAATGGAGCAGGCAAAGATTCAAGTAGACCCGTACCAGCAGGCAGACGCGCAGATTGAAAATATAATTAAGCTGTTAAGGCCGATAATACCAATCAGTTTCGAGAAAGCGAAAATAAAAGTAATATTGCCTGCACAGCATGCAGGGACAGCATATTCAGCCATAAAAAATAAGTTTGAGCTAAAAAACGAAGACTGGAAAGACGACGGCGCAGTTTCATTTGAAGTTGAAATTGCAGCAGGAGTCAAGGCAGACTTCTTTAATTTTGTGAACAAGCTTACTCAAGGCGAAGCGACAATAGAGGAGAAAAAATAATGGCAAGTGCAACAGCCAATAAAAGAGTGATTCTGCGCAAAGAACCCGGCGAGTTAGAACTAGCATTAGAAGCTATGCTCGCCAAGATACGGATGCCAGTCATAGCAAGAGAATGGATTGTTCGGGGCAGATCCGTAACTATATTACATACCAGCATCTTTGACTGCGAACAATTTTCCCAAGATTCGCAAAAATACAAGCCCGTTGGATTACCGTATCTGGGCGAAGTTGATGTCCAAACATATTTACAATTAGTAATTGCTGATGCTAATTCAGGCATTATGATAGTTAACGCTGATAAAATTAAAAGGATTGAATAAAATGGAAAAAGTTTTTGTAAACGATAAAGACATTGTTATTCCCGGCGAGCCTCTTGCAGAAGGATTTGATTTCCTTCCAGCAGGCAAGGCATTCAGGGAAGACGAAAAGATTTTTGCATCAACCATCGGATTGGTTTATGTGAAAGGAAGGGTAATAAAAGTAATACCGCTGGCAGGCAAGTACATGCCAAAGCGTGGCGACATTGTAATCGGAAAGGTTACAAACATAGGGCATTCCGGCTGGACGCTGGATATTGACTGTCCTTACCTTGCTGACTTAAACATCGGCGAAGCTTCAAGCGAGTATATAGATTTGAGGAAGGCTAGCATGAACCAGTTCTTCGACATTGGCGATTATGCGCTGACAGAAGTTACTGCCATCTCGGAAGGCATGTTTGTAAAGCTGACTGCAAAATACAGGCCTTACAGAAGGCTGGTTGGCGGAACAATAATCAAGGTAAGCCCGACAAAAATCCCAAGAATAATAGGAAAGGCAGGCTCTATGATTAAGATGCTGAAAGACCATTCAAACTGCGACATAACTGTTGGCCAGAACGGATTAATCTGGATAAAAGGCGATGCTGAAAAGCAGGCATTGGTCAGCAGGATAATTAAAGTCATAGAAAAAGAAAGCCATTTGCCAGGACTTACAGATAAAATAAAGCACATGCTTGAAGGAGGCAAATAAAATGGGAGGTAAATTTGGAGCACCTGATAAAATGATTATCGGCGGAAAGCGCCTTGATGGGAGAAAACCAGACGAGCTCAGGCCGATTACAATAAAAGCAGGAGTCATCCCAAGTGCAGACGGCTCTGCAGAAATTACACAAGGCGAAACAAAAATAGTTGTAGCTGTTTACGGCCCAAGGGAAGTTTTCCCGAAGCACATGTCAATAGCCGATCGGGCCTGTGTTGAATGCAGGTATGATATGGCATCATTCTCGACGCCGGAAAGGTCCAGGCCTGGCATGAGCAGGCGCTCAACTGAAATTTCAAAAATAATGGCAGAGGCTTTGATGCCTGCCATCTATTTAGAAAAATATCCTAAGACAAAAATTGACATCTATGTTGAAGTTACAAATGCAAATGCAGGAACGAGATGCGCTGCAATAACAGCTGCGTCTGTTGCTCTTGCAGACGCAGGAATTGAAATGAGGGACATGGTTGTAGCAGTTGCATCTGGCAAGGTTGATGGCAAGCTTGTCCTCGATATGTTCGAAATAGAAGATAATTTCGGTTCAGCAGACCTGCCCCTCGCATACATGCTAAGGAAAGGCGAAATAACTTTACTGCAGATGGACGGCGAGCTTACAAAAGAAGAAATACAAGAGCTTGTTGAAATGAACATTGAAGCGTGCAAAAAGATTTACGCTATGCAGAAAAAAGCCCTGCAGGATAAATATAGTGTTGAAAAGAAGGCAATGCCTGACGCAGGAGAAGAAAATGGGAATTGATTCAATAAAAAGCTACATGTCAGAACTACTGAAGAAAGGACAGCGCGAAGATGGCAGAAAGATTTTCGATTACAGGAAGATTGAAGTTGAAGTAAATCCGCTGGCCAGGGCATGCGGTTCTGCTCGCGTAAGAATCGGGGAAACAGAAGTGCTCGTCGGTGTTAAAATGGACGTAACAAAACCGTATCCTGATTCACCTGACGATGGAACACTTATGGTAAATGCAGAATTAATACCATTGGCAAATCCTGATTTCGAGCCAGGCCCGCCAAGCCCGCAGTCTGTCGAGCTGGCAAGGGTAGTTGACAGAGGAATCAGGGAATCGGGAGCAATTGACACTGCAAAATTGTGCATCACACCGAAAGAAAAAGTCTGGACTGTGTTTATTGATATCTATCCGATGAACGACGATGGCAATCTTTTGGATGCAGCTGCGCTCGGCGCGATTGTTGCGCTGAAGCATGCATACATACCGAAATACGATGAGAAAGAGGAAAAAGTGCTTTACAAGGAATTGACAAAAGAGAAACTCCCTTTGACATGCCTGCCAGTCATGACAACTTTTGGCAAGCTTGATGGAAATGTTTTCCTTGACGCTTCAAGGCGGGAAGAAAAATCCTACGATGGCAGATTGTCAATCGCAACCCTAGAAAACGGCGCCATCTCAGCAATGCAGAAGGGCGAGGCAGGCACATTTACTGAAAAAGAAGTGTTTGAACTGCTCGGGACTGCTATAGAAAAGGGAAAAGAACTGCGGGGGCTTATCAAAAAGGTTTAAAAGGCAAAATTGCCGTTTGTTTTTGGTAATAGGTCATTAGTTACGCCAAGAACCAAAAACTAACAACCAAAAACAGCAAAATGACATACACTAAATTTGAAATTGCAAGGATTATTGGTGCGAGGGCATTGCAGTTAGCTATGGGCGCACCGCTTTTGATAAAGAAGCCAGAAGAAATGTTCAAGTCGAACGATGTTGCCAAGGCAGAATTAGAGGCAGGCATCCTGCCAATTACAATAAGAAGGCCAAGGCCGCACAAGATTGAAGTCGAATAGCTTAAAAAGCAACACAGTATGCAAATTTTATGGACTTAGTAAGCCTATTGCATGAACGCATATCTGAATTCAATAATGCATGCAGAACTAACTTGAATGCGGAAATAGAAATAACGGATAGAAATTTAAAAGTAAAAATAATTTCAGATAAATACGGCCGCCCAACATTCCAATTTAATTTCATTGATGGGTCTAATGTTGATATTATGGCTGCAAGAGCTGCGTATCAACGAGTACTGGAAAGTTTAGGTTTGCGAGAATACGTGATCGCTGGCAGTAAAAGATATTTTTCCTATCTGATGCGTGACAGAGGTAATGTGGAGGGTTATGTTACTTCGCAGAGATTTAGCATTAACGAGTTCGACAAGCCTGATGGATTAAAAGCTGCAAAAGCATTTTTTGTATTTTATTTAGCTAATAAATCCAAGGCAACTGATAGTTAGACTTAAAAACAAAAGACTACAAAAGATATTATGAAACCCACTGACATTAGAGCCATAAAGATATTGAATTCCCTTGCAAAGCCAGCCATCGCAGTCAGAGTTAAGGCGGAAACATCTGAAGGCTGGGGTGCTGCGCCATCAGGAACTTCCAAAAGTTCATTTGAAGTGCCGGAATTTATTCAGGATGTGGATTTGACAATCGAACTGTTCAACAATTACGCAAAAAAAATAATTGATTTTAATTTCCAAAGCTTCGATGACTTAGAAGAGGTTGAAAAGGTAATAAATGTTGGAAATGTTGGCGGCTCCGCAGTAATCGCATTGGAATACGCGATGCTCAACGCACTCGCACAGGAACGCAAGCGCCCCTTATGGAAAATACTTAACCCGAACGCAAAAACCTTTCCGAGAATTTTAGCTAATGTTGTCGGCGGAGGACAGCATGCCACAAATTCAATTGACATACAGGAGATTTTAGTGTCTCCGACAGAAAAAAGCGTTAGCGAAGCAATCTTCACTGCTTCTGAAATTTACAACAAGGTAAAGTTTGAGCTGGCAAAAAAAGATAAGCACTTCCTCGGCGGAAGGACTGCTGAAGGCGCATGGACAACAAGCCTGCCCGATGAAACAGCTTTAGAGATTGTTGACAGAACTGCGAATAAGCACAAATCAGAAGTCGGAATAGATATGGCTGCGACGAGTTTATTTGTCAGAGGCAAATATCTCTGGAAAAACTTTTCGAGAAAGCAGAAAGGGATTCATGCTGATGAAAAGAAACATATTGAATTAATGGAGCATATTTCAAATAGATTCCATTTATTTTATATTGAAGACCCGCTCCATCAGGATGCCTACAAGGCATTTTCAGATTTCAATAAATTATCAAATAAATATTCGCGGAAATTAGTCTGCGGAGACGATTTAATTTCAACAAACCTATCAAGATTAAAAGTTGCAGCAGGCCAGAATTCTATAAACGCTGTAATTATAAAACCAAACCAGATTGGCTCGCTTTTCAAGGCAAAACAGGTTTTGGACTATGCAAGAAAGAACAATATTGTTCCGGTTCTTTCACACAGGTCAGGAGAAACTAATGATTCCATTCTCGCACACCTTGCGTTTGCATGGCAAGCCCCCTTCGTGAAGTTCGGGCTGGCTGGCGGTGAACGCACGGCAAAATTGAATGAATTGATAAAAATAGAGCAAGGTTTGTGATAGCTAGTATCGCAAAATCATGCAAAAGGTATTTAAACGTATATTGCATATAACATGATAGGAACACCAATTTACTATCATAACACATATAGCAATTGTGGCTTGCCACTTGGCTGTTGGTGCCAATACATTGCTATCGACTGAAATGACTAAAAAATTTGAATCAAGGCTAGAAGTAATGCGAGTGCGCCAGAATTTTGCCGCACCCTATCTTAAATATCGATTTCTTTTTGTCCAAAAACCTGACCTTAAAGACAAAAAATCCTTTGTCACACGCATTCAGCGTGTGTGTACCTCCTGGCCTCCGGGAGTCTATTACTTAAAATTGGCGGATGGCGCTGTTTTTTCTCGTTTTGAAGTTTCTGATGGCAGGGTAAAAAAAATATATGAAAATTCCCCTGCGACTAACAAGCCATATCCGATAACTGAGTTTTTCAAAGTGAATTAAAATGGAATATATTTTTGCCAGAAATTACTTAGAAAGATTAGGCGCGGTCCCTCCGCCAGCCTTGGGAAATTGGGGTTGGGTAGCTTATAGGCTAGGGGATGCTATTTTTAGATTATACAATGACAGAATTGAATTAGAAATAGAAAAATTTCCAAAGAGTCGCACTGCAATAGCACTTGGAGATTTGTCACCGCTTGGCGCCTTGGATGCGACTGGGGCGGTATCTCTGGGTGTTGCACTTCTCGGATGGGCGGAGAGCATGGAAAATCACATTCGTAAAAATCCAAGCCTAACAAAGCATTTGCAAACGATAACAAGGCTTAACGAATCTATATTGAAGTCTTTTGAAGGGCATAAAATTCTTGAAGATGAAATAAAAACAACAGAACAGCAGTCCTCTGGCATGGCTGGCGGGCAAGGGCTTTCGCGTTAATTGCGCAGCATGCAGAAAGCTTTAATAAAATATTGCTATTAGTATTTGCATGAAAAATGCAATTTATATCGGAAAATATGCTGAAGGTAGCAAAATTAGCCCGGATGGAGTAATAGAACTTCCAGATTCGCATTTGAAGATTATCAGGTCATATATCGTAACAAGCCCGCCAGACACGGCGGATGCTCTTGCACAAACAATAGAGGATAAAATAATACTAATTTTGCAAGACGGGAATTTCTGGCCAGTTATTTGCAAATTAAGTGAAGAGGAAGCGAAAAAATTAACAAGTGCGTTAGAAGAGGCAATAAATCACAAAACAAATCCGAACTCAAAACCCGGCGACGATGATTTTGTACAGTTTAACAAAAAAGTATAACTTTATTCCACATCAACCTTCTGCCCAAGTGCCTGCCCCGGCAGTCCTTTGTCTGAGAAAATAACCCTTACAGCGCCTTTGTTTCCATGCGGAGCAGAAATTTTTCCTGAGATTTTTTTGCCGGTTTCAGTCGTGTAAGTTACTGTCTTGCCGACAAGCTTTGCCGCATCTTCTTTTTTATCTATGCCTTCGGCTTTGATTATCATCTGGTTGTTTGTCTGTTCCTTTTGGGAACCTCTGTAATTCATAACGACTGCTTTCATTCCAATCTTCTGCCGTCTGTTTTGGTTTTTAAGGCTTTTTATTAGATTAAGAGATGGGTTTTAAAATCTTCTGATGCTATTAGTGGTATGGTAAGCGTAGCATATCGCATGGCGCGCTATTCTGCATTGGCGTCTGTCGTTTTTAGAAATGAGCCTAGGCACGGCAGAGATCTTGCTGCAAAGATCAGAGAATTATTTGATATATATGTCGATCCCATTGCTTTGAATGCTTATCTGAGAATTGGCGTTGGCATGCCATATTATAATGCGATTAAGCCTACAGAAACAGATAGATTTTATTTATTTTGCCTTAAGCCAGAGTTTTACATTTGCCTTCAAAACGCAATCATGAAAGACACCGGCATGGAGCCTACTGCTGGCGTGAAATGGCTGGCCAAGCAATACACTGAACGCCACCACCCAAGGCATACGCCAATCACGGTATTTAACAAGGCAATAACGAAATTCGATAAAAATTCAAAAAAAACGAAAACGCTGATTTAAGCGCCAATAACTAATTTAACATTCTCCGCCAGAATCTTCTTCAAAGAATCTATTGTGGCCTTTGTCAGTGTTGTTGGCGTGCCAGCAAATTTTTCAACAACTGCATTCAGCTCTTTTAAGTTAGATGCGGCTTCTTTTACAAGACAGCCGTCCTTGTCAACTGTGAACTTCTTTATTGTCGTGTCGGCCTTTGCAGTATCCATGACAATAAATGCAGAGTCAGTCAAAAGCCATATGTCTGCTTTCTTGTTCTCGCTGTAATGTGCGGATATCTTGTATTTCTCTACTTTTTTGCCTTTCTCTGCGCGTATGTGTTCGAAAACATCTTTTGCCAGCCGTTCCTGCTCAAAGGCCAGGGATGCAATCTCACGCCTGTCACCTTTGCCTTCCTTGTGAAGCGCAACAATGCGCTCAATTAATTCCAAATATTTTGAGTGGGCAAGCTTTTTTGCAATGACATTTTTCTCAAACTGTTTTACAACATCATCTGAATTGAATTTTACATCAAGCATCTTCAGTGCAGCAGACATATCATCAATTAATTTTTCATTCAGCTGTTTCAATTCTTTCTTGACTTCCTGCGTTTCAATCTGCACCATTAATTTATCCAATCGTGACAGAAATTTTTCTGTGCTGTCCATGTATTCGCCGATTGTTTTTGCGTCAATGTCTTTTATTTTTCCGTGTTCAAAATCTTTTCTCAGCTGTAAAATATCTTCAAGTATTTTTACATATTTTTCTTCAAGCAATCCAGATTTAACAAGGTATTCCCTCATCATTGCAGGAGTTTCTTTTGGGTCTGGAGGCGGAACGCCCATCAGCATCAAAGCACCCTGTGCAGGTGTCAGTGTTGCCCAGAAAAAATCTTCCATTGCAATATTTCTCAGCGTAAATTTTGTCCTGTCCACCATTTGCCTGCCTGACTTCATATACATATCAACTGCTTCTGGTGTTGGGGTTATTTTTCCCTGCTTGAGCAGAAGTTTCCAAGGTGCAAACATTCCCCTATCGTACAGAGGAATGCCGTCCCTCAGCAAAGTGAAAATTACGGGATTGGCGGTCTTGATGTTGTTCCACATGTCTGTCAAAACATAAATTTGGACATTCATCTTGTTGCCTACACCTGCCGCAAAGCCTGATTCAGAAGCCATGCCTAAAATTATCGCCCGCAGTTTTGAAATCAATTCCGCGCCAGTCATTCGTGTAACGTCTGTGTCATCGATTACGACAAAAGTATCTATATCTGACTCTTTTGTAGCCCTTCCTTTTACAAGAGAACCGCCGATTGCATAAGTAACAACATATTTTTCGAATTTCTGCAAAACCATGCGCTTGTGGATTTCAGATGCCTTTAATGCGCCAACCATTCCAGTGTCATAAAGGATTACGCCCATTGTCAGAAGATTTAGTATATCGTATTTGCCTTTGAAACACATATCCCATATTTCATCAAGCAAAACGCTTGAGACATTTATTTGCGGGAGTTTCTTCTGCGCTATTTCTTTGATTTTGACATCTGCTTCATCTTTTTTCTTGAACTTTTCTTCAAGGTTTGCGCCCTCAAACTGCATCAGAATTAGCATATCTAAAGTGTTAAAGTCAGAATTACAGGTCGTGCAGTGCCCTTTGAACTCATCAAGGACTTTTACTGTGTTTGAACCGCACTTAAGGCAGGCCTGCACTGGTCTTGGAGGCAATAGGATTAATCCAACAGTCTCTTTCTTGAATTTTGTTGTGATTTCCTTCTGGAAGTCTTCTGCTTTGTTTTTGATTGAGTCTAAGAATTCCTTTGCTTTTTGTGCAAGGGCCGCCTGTTGCTGAGGAGTCAGTTGGGGCGGCATGCCCTGGCCTGCTTCTGGCATTGGCGCTAGATCTGCTGGCAAGGCGTAATTTTTAGCACCTGCAGAAGCTTGATATGGTTTCTTATTTGCCATAGTTTAAACAGCATTTACTATTTTATAAAGTTAACCTATGCTAGCTTGCTTTTTAAATAGGGCTTTTTAAAGGCAAAAATCGCACGCGTGTGCGAGCTAAGAGCTTATTTATAAAGGAGTACGATATAGAAAGATTTATATACTACTAACTATATTGAAATATAGTAAATAAATACCATGGCACTGCGAGACATACCTGGAAAAGTTAAAAAAGGCATAGCTGGGGCTGTAAGGTCATTGAGACCTAACATGGCAAATCCACGTCAGATCCCAGCACCGCAAACGCCCGCCGCGCCTACTCCTAATGCTCCGCAACCACAGGCACCAACTCCAGCCCCTGCTTCTCAAGCACCTCCACCGCAAGCGCCTGCAACTCCTAGTCCTGTGCCTGCTCAGGCGCCGCCAACTCCAACACCAGCTGCGCCACAGCCAGCCAGTGCTCCAATAATGCCTCCTGCTTTTGAATGGGATAAATTAAACAAAGATGCACAAAGCGGATTGGAAGCAGTCGTAACAAATCCGCTAAATGGCCCGTTTCACACTTTACAAAGAATACAGGAATTCGCAGGTAGAAAAGATGCAGAATCACAAAAATATGCAAAAAGCCTGGCAGATGGTTTTGAAAAAAATCTTGGCTGGTATTACAAAGCTCTTGGAATCACCGATGAAAATGATATCAAGCAATACACTAATGCGGCACTACGTGCATTTAATAGCAAAGATGCTAACGCTATAAAATATGTTAGTGCGTTTATGCAGGAAATCGCAAAGAGAATGTATAATGGCATGCCTGCAGACAAAAAGTCTGCCTTGGCAAAAAAGGCATTTGAGTCTGACTTTGAAAGCAGATTCGGAATAAAACTTGATGCATGGAAAGAAGGCTCATTAATTGACAAGCTTGATTTCGGAAGCCTGCCAGCTGATGCGCAGAAAACAATACTAAACGCTTTGAAGGAAGGCGAAAGCTACCAATTAGTAATTGGACAATACCTGCAGATAAAAGAAGCGCAAACCCATAATGGCGATCCGGTATTGAAGAAAAAACTTACTGACAAAGAAAAAGAACTAAGAGGAAAATTAAAAGCCTACAATTCAGCTGCATTGACTGCATATGGTTTCAGCAACGAATTCAAAGAACGCGCAAATAAAATGCTGGATGAAGTAGAGCCGCAACTGCTAATACAACTATTGATGACAACCACAGAACCGCTGTTCAAGCTGGCTTCAAAGAAAGCTGCATTAACACTCGGCACAGAACAATCAGGCGTTGAAGATTGTATTGCCGTAAGGCACATGAACGAAGCATACCAAGTAGAAGCTTAATTTTCTTTTTTTTAAATTCAATCTTTTATCTTATGATAACTATTGGCAGGCTTCTCGCTCTCAAGCAGTTTCATCATCATATTTGTAAATTCTTCACTGCGCTTCAGCCATAAGTCATAAGCCCTTCCAGGAAGATTGCTTGTTTCATTATTTTTTATGCTGTGCGCAAGGGAATACATTTCCCGGTACCAATCAACATACTGCTTGTCGAGTTTTTTATTTGCAACAAAAACTTTTTCCAATAATTCTGGAACATGCTCTGGGCTTGGAGGGATCTGGCCAGCCTGCATTAACGGTGCATGGGCTGAATCAACAAATGCCCAGTAAAAATCACCTATTGCACCAAGAATTTTTATTTTTCCGCGAAACATGTGCCATGGTACCCTGCCAGCGCAGTTATAGACTGCTTCCTGGCTTGGGCGTATTCTTCCCTGATAGAGCAAGAACTTAAGAGGCATGATAAATCCTGGATCAAGAATTGGAATGCCATAGCGCAGGATGTTTATTGAGGCTGGCTCGCCCACCAGAATGTTTTCCCAGAAGCTAGAAAGCGTAACTGTATTTATATGCAGTCTTTCTTTTTCATCTTTCTTGCTTACAATCTTCTTTAATTCTTCTTGATACCATGCAATCGCTTCCCTATCCCATTTAATCGAAGCATCATCAACAATTATAACAATATCAATATCCGAAGCCGGTGTTGCCTCGCGTTTTGCAACAGAGCCGAAAAGTATTATGCTTTTTACAACACTTTTGAATTTTTTCATAACTTCTTCTGCAAAATCATATGCAATCCTGTAATCCCTGTCAAGAACTTCGAGGTTTCCGATTTTTTTAATCACAGTTGTTTTATCTGTTTTTTTCTCAGCAGCCATGTTTATTTTATAGTTTTGGCGTATTTAAGTTTTTGGTTGGGGCAATGCCTTTAGTCTTATACTCTGAGTCTTCTGTGGCGCTGCAACAAAAACAGAGAACTGAAAACTGAGAACCATGTAAATTGCACTAAAGCTATGACATCGGAGTGCCTGTAAACTTGCTCTTATCTCCACCACCCATCTGTCCGCCAAGGATAGGCAGGCCTGTGAAGCCTGAACCGTACATTCCAAAGTGCTGTTCTGGCAGGATGTTTCCATAGCCAGCGACATAGCTTGATGAGCCGGAGAAATAACTTGTGCCGATATCTCCACCCGTGTCACTCCAAGCCTTTTCCTGATTTTCTGTTTCATAAATTGGGGAATTCATATAAGTTAGTGTGTCCGGCCACGGCGAAACTCTTTGGTGCTCGACAAACCCGCCGATTTCCATGATTTCTTTTGTGCTTGCGGATAGGGGCTTGCCTGCAGCCAGTGCAGCATCCCGGATTGCCTTGACCTGCTCTGTGGGGATGGCATTGCCCTGCCCCGGCGCAAGATGCGAGTCTGATGAGCCGAAATTATCTGTTATGTGAAAGTGCTTTACAAGAGGCGCTATTTTTTTCGCTTCTTCTATAATTTCTTTCTCTCCGAAGCCGGCAGTCCTCAGGAGATTTATGTGGCCGACGTCCCATGTTGCGCCAACAATCTTCTCAGCAATTTTGTTTGCTTCTGCCCTGCCATATTTTCCTTCCAGCAGGCCTGCTGTTTTAATTCTGGTTTCCTCGACAAGCCTTTTCAGCTGGTCTGCCCGTCCGAAGGCCTGCATGTTGGCTGGCATGTTTTCAATGTTAACCATGGGCACAATATCAAGCGGATTTAATCCTTTTTCCTTTGCTTTCCTGCCTGCTTCCTCAAGGGCATGCACTGCAGCTTCTGCAAAAGTCTTGGATGTGCGTTCCATTGAGAATTCTTCGAGAGGAATAAATTTTCTCGGTGCAAAAACATAATCATCATTTTTGCCTCTTTCGTGTGCTAATTTGTTAAAAAAGTCTGCCCACGCAGTATTATTATTGCGCATAGCCTGCGCAGACATAGCACCTAATGCCGCTTGTTCGTCCTTGTTTTCTGTTTTATTAATTTTATCGCGCATTTCTTCCATGGTTTTCAGAATTTTTTGGCTTTCTGTAGTCACATCGTTCTTCCACTTGCCATACTGTTCTTTATCTTCTGCTAAGCGTGTTTGTTCTTCTTTTGGCAATTTTTTCCAGTTTTCTTCTTCAAAAATAGAATGTATGCGTACATCATTATATAATTCATGCATTTTGGACTGCGCATCCCTATTTAGTTTGTTTAATAAAGTTTGCAATTGCGGCGTAAACCCTTTTTCACCAGCCTGCTCGACAATAGCCCGCATTTGTTTCTCTTGAAATTCTGTTGCGCCAAAAGTTTGCGCTACTTCA
Source organism: Nanobdellota archaeon (assembly GCA_013331935.1). Taxonomy (GTDB): domain Archaea; phylum Nanobdellota; class Nanobdellia; order UBA10117; family UBA10117; genus UBA10117; species UBA10117 sp10117u. The sequence continues at coordinate 56,237 of DUFN01000002.1, forward strand.
TTTTCCCAGCTAGTGACATTCATATTATCGAGGCGTTCTTCAGGTGTCCAAACTTTCACATGCTCTTTCTCGCCGGATTTTGTTGGAGGATAATATTTCACTTCAAACTTCAGCGGCGCTATCTGGCCACTTTCTGGATCTATTGCAAAATCGGCATCCAAGTATTCTTTGCCTTTTGTCTTGAATACTTTTCCTTCGCTATCCTTCAGGTCTTCCTGCGCAATTCTGTATATTGGCCCCGGGATTGTTGATGGGTGGACATTTACAGAAATATTTCTCGGATTTTTTGGATCTACTAATTGCACTGCCCGATCCAATACTACATTGAGGTGCCTGCCTTCGCTTCTTCTAAGTTCCTCGCTGACTGTTGTTCCGCCTCCCTGTCCCTGCGTTAATCCAGACGGCTCAATCAAAGGCGCATGGATTGTCGGTTCGAAACCAGTTAGTGTGCTCAAGCGCCTCATTTCGTCAAAATGCTGTATTGGGATTGTCTCCCAAATATTTCTCTGGAGCGTTATTACTTCTGCGCCGCCCTGTCCCGAAGAAATCATAGTATTTAATTGCTGAAGCTGGTTGGCCTGCCCTGGATTAAGCGACGTGCCCATATTTCCGAATGATTTGTAATCCCATTGCCTCGTAAAATTATCCTTGTGAAATTGCAATCCCATAGCCTTTACCTCCTTGGCAGATTGAGTTTATATTTGTTGTTGTCCTTTGCAAGCCAGCCTCCAGACTGCCTCAGCGAGCTGATATACCCCGCCACCTGCTCAGGAGGTACTGAATTTCCGAAATATTCCACAACCCTTCCAACGATGGCCTGCTGTGCTGTTGCAGAGCCAATGCTATTTGCATCAAAGCCTTCTTCGCGCAGATAATGTACTAACGTGTTAAAAACATCCCTGCCTGAAATATCGCGCGAATATGAAATATCCCTTCTGAACTGCTCTTTTCTTTCAACTCCCTGCGTGGCTTTGTCTGGAACTGGCGCTTTGTCAGAAATCAATTCTCTTTCCAGCCCGGATTCCGGCGCATCTGTGGCATGCCTTTTGGGAACATATTTGCGCTCTTCAGCAGGCTTTTCCTCTGTTTCAGGCTCTGGCAGAGCCTTCGATTTTATTTCTAAAATCATTTCATCATCTGCCAATTCCTGCTCTGCTTTTCTTTTGTTTGTGTTTTCCTTTTCCTCGTGCTCTTTTTTCTGTTTTGCCTCTTTTTCAGACTTTTCAATCTCTTCGTTTAATTTCCTGATGCTTTTTTCCCGTTTCCCAGCAGTTTGTTTTTTCAAATGCTCTTCCAAAAACTTTTTCCGCTCTTCAGGATTTTTTAATTCCGTTTTTACCATTTGAGCATGCCATGCTGTTTTTTATATTGCTCATACACTGTAAATATATCTTTTTTCGCCTTGGCTTTCGCCTCTTCTTCAAGGCGCTTCAGCTCCCAAGAATTTACTTTTGGCTTTTTCGCAGGGAAAAATTGTTTTATGCCTTCAGCAGCCTCCTTGAATGGCCTCGCAATTTCTTTTGCAGTTTCAACAATTGGAATCTTAAATTCTTTTTTCTTTTCGTCTTTTTTATCTTTGTCGGGCTTCGATTCAACATATTTTTTCAAATCCTCATTCATCGCTGAAAGAGTTTCTTCTGTAAGCCCAGAGACTAATTTCAGAAGCTCATTCTCTGCTTCTTCGTCTTTTAAAGTTATGTGCTTTTTCTGCATAATATATGCTCTGAAAGACATTATTACTCGCCCTCGGTGGATTAGATGTCCGCGGTCTGTGGCACTGCCGCTAGGGCTTGTCCGGTGGTTTAGGCTTATTTCGATGCAACTGAACCATTTTTCTTCTTCTGGAACTTCAATCGGCCAGGAAGGTGTTTTTTTTGTCTGCGGGAGTTCTGCTTCCTTTTTGGCAAAAATCTCCAGATATACTTTTGCAACATCGAAAGAAGTTACAAGGTCTACGTCTATTCCATCCAAATCCTCAGTAATATCTGGCGGAAGTAATTTATTTGTTGCAATTAGGTATGGCTTTGCCCATGCAGTATAAAGTTTCATTGAATTTACCTGCGATTTCAAATAGGCTTTTTCAATGCGATATCTTTCATTCAGCTCTTTGTCCGACAGCTCAACCCACTTGAGATAATCGCCAACCCTTGGCTTGAGGACGCGCTTGACTCTATCATTTAAATCCATGCTGTCAACATCTTCTGGTTTTTTTGCAACCATGAATGCGTCGCGGATTGTTATGAAATTTAGGTCCTGCGCAAGGGAATTAATTGCAGCCCTGCCTTTCTTCATATCAACTTCTGTTAAATAGACTGCTTTGAGGGCGAGGTCCGCCTCTTCTTTTTCTTTTTCATTCTTACTCTTATATTTTTCATACCAATTCAATCTCATGTCAAATTCTTTTAAATCCCAAAGAAGATTTATGATTGACTTGATGACCATGTTGATGGTGCCTATTAATTCACTGGCCCGTTTTTCTAAGGCAGTCCTGCGCATACCCATCTCGCTATACCAGCCTCCGCCTTCAGATGCTGCAAAAACATCCTGCGTTTTCTTCAGCTTGTATTTCATGCCGTCTAAAAATTCCAAAAACCAATAATAAACAGGCTCAAGTCCTTCTGAAAATGCATCGTAAGTTATGAAGTATTCGCCAATCGCATCGCCTTTTATAATTTTTGGAGTATAAATCTTCAAAATATCTTCTCGCAGGGTTTTGTTGTCTTCTGGCACTGCTGCAAGCGCGCCATCAAGTATTACGCGGGCTTTTGATATTCTGCCTTTTATTTTTTTATTTTTAACTAGCTCTTCTATCTTTTTCTTTAATTCGTCAACTGCAGCCATAGCTTTGGATATCTAAGGGTATTAATAAATATTGCTTTATGGCATGCTCTCTAAAGCTTTAAATATATCTATCCTTAAATTATGAATATGGCTATCGGCGACTTTTTCAAAAAGAAGAAAAAAGACGACTTTCTCGATTTAGGCGAAACAGGACTTCCTGGTGGGCCAGGAGGATATGGGCCTGCTTTCCCAGGACAGCAACAACCCTTCGGACAACAGCAGGGCATGGGTGGAATGGGTGGGCTTCCAGGAATGGATATGGGTGGCTTGCCTGGCATGCCTCAACAGCAGATGCAGATGCAAAGCCCATCAATAAGTTCTGAGCAGATTGACAATATAAGAAGAAGTGCCGAAGCACTCAACTACAAGCTTGACGCGCTGAAGGCCGCGATTGACTCAATTAACGCGAGGCTGGCAAACATTGAATCTGCATTAAAAGCATCTCCTACCGAAAAAGGGGGATGGAATACTTTCTAATAAATTAGCTAGGCATACATTCCATTTGTCAAATCATCTAATTGGCGGTTCAATTTGGCTTCTAATTCGCGCTGTGCCGCATCTATTGGTTTAATTACGGGCGCATGCAAAACTGGTCCGACCACCATCATCTGTCCGGTCTTAGCGTTTTCGAGCATTTGTTTTGCAGTTATTGCCTTTGTATCGGGCTTTGCGCGATTTCTGAGAAGTAGCTCGAATAAATGTCTGCTCATTAATCGTAAGCCATAACCCGCAGGATCATCGGAAATGCTTCGTATTAATTCGTCATTCTCTAATTTACCGCGTTCAGCTACACCATTCATGCCATGTTTTGGATATTTAATTGTCCAAAAAAAATCTCCATGGAGTGCATAAATAGTATACAAACCAGCAACATCATGGCCTGCGATAATTCGCCAGCTATCTTGATTTGATTCATATTCTTTAGCTATACATTCCAAAGCTTCTTGTGCGCGCATTATATTTGCTGCAATTCATGTTTTAAAAACCTAATCGTAATGGTTTTAAACTGCAATTAGTAAACAAAAACATGGCATTGGCATTTGACTTCATAAATAAATATTTTATTACGCCGATTTACAGCAACACAAATGAATATAATTATATAAATTCAATAACGTATGGATTAATTGCCGCCGGGATTTTGTTTTTGATTTACAAAGTGTTTGAAAAATACGAATTGAAAATAAATATGAAGTTCTTCTTGGCAGTCCTTCCGTTTATTTTTCTTGGCTCCATGGTGCGAATGTTTGTTGACAAAAATATCATTCCAGTGAGGTTTTTCACAGTTGCGCCAGGAATTTATCTTTCGATTGCGAGTATTTTCCTTCTCGCGCTTTTTATTTCAGTTGTTATTGAAAAATTAGCGAAAATAAATTATGAAAAAATGCATCGCATTTTTCCATCCCTCAAACCGGCGGGTTTAAGTTATTGGAAAACATCTTTTGCAATTGGATTCATAACGCTGATTATTCCGGCGGTTTTTTACGGAAGATTTTTGAAGTTTGAACACGTAAATCACGGCATTGCAATCCTACTGCTGGGTTTTACTGCGGCTTCAATTGTTTATTTTATTTTACTGCGTGTGTGGAAATGGTTTGTTCCGATTTTCGCACTTCCGATTTTCGCACACATGATTGATGCCTCTTCCACTTTTATCGCAGTTGATTTCCTCGGCTTTGTTGAAAAACATCCGTTACCAACATTTCTGATAGGGCTAACGCATACTGCCGCAATTATGTATGCGCTGAAGCTCGTAATTTTAATCCCGGCAGTTTATTACATAAACAAAGAAGTGAAATCTGAAAACATGAGGAACTTTATATTAATTGCAATTGCTGTCCTCGGGCTCGCTGAAGGCGTTAGGAACTTGCTGACGGTAGTGTTTGGATGATATTTGCCAAGCTTTTATCAACGCTTATTGAAACTTTTATTGATCCGATCATTAAATTACTACTAATTGCTACTTTTTGCTACTTTAAAAGGCTTGCGCGGGTGGCAGGGATTTCAACAGTATGCAGAGTCCATTGTTTAATCCAAGGCGTTTTATGTTCTGCAGTAACTTGCTCAACTTCTGTTTTTACAATTTTTATTTTTTTTAAATGCTTTTATTTTCTAAACTTTCTTCAATTATGACACCGATAAAACTTTTTTTCATAAATTAATCGCGCCGTTGCCTTTTATAAATTTTCATAATCTGTGATTTATTTCGCGCACCCATCACACACAAACTTATTGTCCTGGAATACTAGATGTGTGTGGTCCCCGCAGGCCTCGCATTTGCCGAAAGCTGAGTGGGTTTCATTCAGGGCAGGCCCTTTTATCCTTGCCTGCTCTAAAAGGACATCAAGGAGTTCGCTGGAATGCTTTAGCAGGTCTTTGTTTGTCACGATGCCGAATAATTTATTTGCCTTGTCAACAATCGGAATTCTGGAGACATCATACTTGCCCATTTTATGCGCAACTGCTGTAATGTCATCGTCCGGTCCGGCAATTACCCTTGGCGGCGAAACCATTGAGTCAGCAACAAAAACCTGGTCTGCCTGCTTATTTTCAGCAACAACTTTTCTCATGATTTCCCTTTCTGTAATTATGCCTATTAGCATGCCATTTTGTACAACAGGCAGGCCTCCAATCCTAAAAGAATTCATCAGCTTCGCGGCTTCGGCAACAGTCATGTCAGGATGGGCGATAACAACCTCTTTCTGCATTATTTCAGAAACCTTCACACCTGAACCAAGCCTTGCCATGTTTTTTAGTAGCAGTCCATACATATAAACTTTTTTAATCTGGAGTGAACAGGAAAGCCTTTTAAATATTACACTTTGTGATATATCTTGTCGCGAAACGTGCCATCACGTAACACGACAAAAAAGCCCAAACAACTATGTCAAAGTATGATATATTAATCAGTGTTGCGGAAAAAGTCAAAGCTCTAGATAACGACGTTAAGCTGAAAATCCTTGCACTGTTAGTTGAAGAGGGTTCAAAATCAATTACAGACATTTCAAAGGAGCTTGGAATAAATTTCTCAACTACGCATAAATACCTCGAACAGTTCGAAGCCGTCGGGCTTGTATCTTCAAAGCAGGTTTCTGAGAACAGGCTGAAGAGGCAGTTCACGATAAAGGATTTCAGCATAGATATAAGCCCCAAAGGTCTGTCAGAGCTTATCAGCGGAAAAGCAGCCCAGGAGATGAAAGGCGGGCTAAAAGTCCTGAATGAGACTGGCCAGCTTGTTGACTTCGATGAACGATTATTCTCGCAGAAATATCTGAAGAGGGGCATGCCACGCGGAACAATGGCATCTGCGATTAAAAATATTTCAGAACAGGCATACGATGGAATAACTTTGTTGGAATTGCGAAGAATGTTTAAAAAAGAGCTTGAGAAAAAAACAGAGAACATTCATGAAGTATTTAAGCAAATTGAAATTGCAGACCGGCATAAAAGAACCTTCGCGCACCTATTGGAATTGGTCCATCCTGAAGCTCTAGATATGCATGCTAATGGCGATATATTTATTAAAAACCTCAGGGAACCAAAATTATTAAACTTCGTACACGATATCAGAGGCTTAATCATACATGGCGTAAGCGGAATTCAGGCAAAAAATATAAAAGACATACTACATCAAATGATTGCGGCAGTTGATTTTGTATCCGATTTATCTCCGCCAGCGCAAACTTTTGATACTTTTAATTATTTCTTAGCACCATTAGTAAAAAATATGAGCGATTTAGATTTGCAAAATATATTGAGAGAATTTTTTGAGGCACTGCGTAAAATTAATTCGGAATTTTATATTTGCATCGATCTTAGCGCACCAAAATATATAGAAGACTTGCCAATTGGGTTCTGGGCTGAAAAAAACAAAGATACTTATTTAGGATATGATGATGTCGCGCAAAAAATATCTAAAGTAGTGTTAGACTTAGCAAATAAAAATAATTACAACAATATACGTATAGTATTAAAATTCCAGAATGATGAATTAGAACGCATCACAAAATTAAATTTGCCAAATAAAACACACATACTTAACATGTCTGCAGATTGGCAGCGCCCGAATGCCAGTTATGCGGGTGATGCGCGGTTTGATTCTGAATGGAAGGGCTGGCTTGGCACAATACGTGTTGGCGAAATTCAAAACATCGTAATAAATTTGCCGAGGCTGGCCAAAGCATCTGCAACTTCCAAAGACCTTGGGATGCGCATAGAGAAATTAATCTTGCAGTGTTGTGATTATTTAGAAAACATGGCAGAATTGTCACTGGGCGAATTCCTGCGCAAACACAACACGCGGCTGAAATCAATACATAAAGAACGATGGACTTATATTAATGTTGATGACTGTATGCATGCCATATCGATAACTGGATTGAAGAATTCATTAGAGGTTGCAAAAGAAAAAATAAATCCAGAGAAAATACTTAAAATTTGCGAACAGGCACTAGCCAAGCGGCCCAAAATACCACTGCGAATTCTATTAAAAGAGAATGCGGATGAAGCCATAGCAAAGCGATTTCACACATTGGATTCGCGAACAAACAAAAATCTTGCGCCATATGCGCCGGGAGCGGCGCTCGATATAAATAATTTTCACCTGCAAAAATACCTGCGTGGCGGGCACTGCGCGCAAATAAGCAAAAATCAAATAAGCCTGCTAAAAAAATATAACTTTGGCGCAGTACTTTTAACCAAATGATTTTTCAGCGCCAATCATGTCGCGCGTAGGTATGTACCTAACGCCGGCGAATATTCTGCTTATGTAATTATTGGCGCATGCAGTTCTCTCATCATTTTCACCGTGGCGCAACATATCGTGAATAACCATATGCAACAATCCCAAAAAATACATCGCGTTTGATAATTCTGGATTGTGCTCGCCAGGCATAATATAGTTTTGTTTTAAACCGATAAATTCGCCCATACCAATCATGCGCAGGACTGCGGCATTAAGCGGTTCTGAAAGTTTATCAGAATATACATTTTCATTTGCCACGATTGAATGCACCATCTGTCCTACTGTAAATTCTACTCTACCCAGCCAGGGGTTTGTTTTGCAATCAGACCCCGTATTAGTAAGTCTGCGCCATGCTTCTAATATTTCTGGCGAATAACCCTGATCAGTAAACATTGCATACTGCTGGCCACCTCGTGGATTAAATAAAATTATATTGTCTAAGCTAGCATCATTAGCTACACGCATTGCAATATCAGTGCTCCTCAAAACTTTATTTTTTATATGTGCGCAGACCCTTTGAATCTCGCCAGACCAATACCCTACCCTAGTTTTATTCCGATCTTGCGTAACTTCGCTAGATTCTTGGCCTGCTGCCGAAACAAAATTGCCGCGTGCGATATCGTAGAGCATACTAATTTGCATCAAATCTATTGCATCTTTTACATCTTCATGAGTT